>NZ_JAKSYK010000014.1:0-24515 GCF_022829425.1 Methylobacterium sp. J-072
AGGTCGACACCCTGTCGGTGATGCAGGCCATCGCCGGCGACCTCGCCGCCAACCGCACGGCCCGCTGATCCGGCACGCCGCCCGCCCCTGACAGACTCAAACATTTCCAGATGCGGCGCGGGTCCCCTCTCCCGTGCGGGCTGGCAGATACACACATCGGGTCCGGCAGGATACGCTTGAGACACTGCGGCTCTCCCTACCCCCTCTGCGGGGGAGGGTGGCCCCCGAAGGGGGTCGGGAGAGGGGGGCGACGGTGCCGGACGAGGCTGTGGCCCGCCCGCCTGCTCTGTCCTTTTCTGAACCCGGGTTCCCCTCTCCCGACCCCTGCTGACGCAGGGGCCACCCTCCCCCGCAGAGGGGGGAGGGAGCGCGCACTTGCCCTTCCGGACCAGGATCTGCCGGTACCGGCACGGTACCGCAGTGAGATGTGTGAACGTCGTAGCCCGCACGGGAGAGGGGACCTGCGCCACATCCGGGGATGGGTGAAGCCAATAGCCCGTGCGGGAGAGAGAGCAGGTCGCGCTTCGCCGGAAACGACCTGCGAACATCATAGGCAACAGCCGGGAGGGCAGGGAGGCCGCTCAGGCCTCGGTCGGGCCCGCATCCGAGGTGGGCCGGCGCCGGGCGAGCTGGTACAGCCGGGTCAGCGACCCGGCCCGTCCGTTGCGGATGAACCGCCGGCCGACATTGGCCCAGGCGATCGACGTGACCGGCGAGGCCGGGTCGACCAGGGCGCTGAGCGCCCGCGTGTAGTCGAGCACCAGCCCGGGGGTCCAGGTCATGGACCGGGCGCCGTTGCGCAGCAGGGCCGCGGCCCAGAATTCCGGGCTGGTCAGCGCGTTGGCGAGGTTGCGCCAGGGATGCCCGTCGCGGCTGAACGCGCCCTCCACCGCCACGTCCAGGGCGCGGGCGACGGTGGTCGAGCAGTTGCGGCTGATGAAGTTGTAGGTGGTGTCGCGGCGATAGGCCTCCCAGAACCCCCGCAGCCGGGCACCGTCGACGCCGTTCAGCGTGACCGCGACGGTGGCCTCGCACCAATCCGCGACCTCCTCCCGATGGGACGGCAGGAACCGGCCGGCGACGTCGTTCTCGGGCCCGGCGCGCAGGCTCGACCGGAGGTTGGCCGGGGAGCGATCGATCTCCACCGCGGGATAGTGGCTGATATAGAGATCGCCCGCCTGCTCCAGGGCGGCGTGGCCGGTGGAATACCGCCCCGCAACGTCGACGGAGGCGACGTAACGCCGGACCAGCCGCTGCGTGGCGGGCGTGGTGGCCTGGCCGGTCGGGGTCCAGACATAGACCGTCAGGCTGTCCGACGCCGCGGCGGGTGCGGCGACCGGCTCCGGAGCCATGCGGTGCGTGCGCAGCCCCGCCAGGACCAGGCGCGCGCCGTTGAGGATGAGGAACATCCCGATGCAGTAGCCGACGGTGCCGACATACCAGGTCGGCCAGGGCTGCAGGTGGAACAGGCCGAAGGCCACGCCCAGCGCGCCCAGCGCCACCGAGGTCCGCCATTCGGGAAATTTCAGCAGGCAAGCGAGGACGATCCGGATCGCGCCATCGACCAGGAAGGCGGTGCCGCACAGCATCGCCAGCAGGAAGAAGCTCGTGGGCGAGGCCATCATGATCAGGATCGCGGCCACGGACAGGAACAGGCCCTTGAAGACCCGCAGCCGCCGGGCCGCTCCCGCGGCGATCAGGCCGGTGCCGAGCGAGCCGAGGCCGTCGGCGAGCAGGAGCAGGCCGAACCAGCGTTCCGGGATGTGGACCGCCCCCGCGAAGGCGTCGATCATCACGGCCACGCCCAGCAGGGCCAGAGCCACGCCCGCGGCCAGGATCAGGTGCACATGGCGGCGGACCGCCTCACCGCCGACCAGCACCTGCCAGAGCGGCGCCATCCGGGCATTGCCCCCACGGATCGGACGCTGGGGATCGGGACCGTCATGCCGGTGCGGCGGGGAGGGGCGATGGGACATGACCGGTCGTCTTCGGAAGCGCAGGTGCGGCCCGCACCTTTCACGAGTCGCCTGAGGACTCTGTTAATGGACGTGCCGCCGCCGCGCCTCCCGGCCTGGTATCCACCAAGCACACGCGGCTTCGCCCGACCACCCGATGAAACACAATCCTGGGAGCGGCACCGGGTTCAACCCGAACCGGTCACCGCTCCCGAGCCTCGCATCAGCGCAGATCAGTCCTTGCGCACCAGAACCGACGGAACGTCCGATCCACCGAGCCCCAGATCCGAGAGCTTGTAGGAGATCTGGGCGAAGGCGCCGTAGCGATCGGTCTCGAACTTGGTCGGGCTGCCGGGATAGGTCGGGAACTTAGTACGGCCCGAACCCGTCTGCATCCGCCAGTAGCGGCCCCCGACACCGACGCTGACGGCCGGCGTCAGGTCGTACGAGAGGATGCCTTCGGCGAAGTAGCCATCCCCGTTGCCCTTTTGCGGGAGCGGGTTGATGTCGGGCCGGAGCCAGTGGCGATCGACTCCGGTGGCAGCGACCACGGGCAGATAGGCGCCTTCCAGGCTGACCTTGAACCGGTCGAACCGCGCCGCGCCGATGAGGCCGATGCGCAACGCGTTCCAGCGTAGGTTCTCGGTCAGGACGTTGATGTCATTCGGCACCGGGCGGCGCGCGCAAATATTGCCTCCAGCCACCTGGGTGCAGCCATAGCCATTGGCGAGCTCGGCGTCGTACTGGTAGCCGACGAACCCGCCCAGGCTGAAGCCGTCCCGGCGGAGCGCCGTGTAGCCGAGATCGACGACGCCGTAGCTGATGTCGCCGTCTTTGATCCGCGAGAGGGTCTTCGTGTAGGGGCGTATGGCGGGCGGGAAGTCCTCGTCGTAGAGGCGGCCGGAGGTGGTGCCACCCGATCCGAGAAAGCCCTTCGCGAACAAGCCCGTCGGGTTGTGGTCGACCCGGGCGAAGCTCTCACCGGCATGGGCCTCGGTGTTCTGATAGGTCAACCGGGAATTGACCTGTCCGGGCGTCCGCGCAGATCCAAGTGTGTAGCGCGGGCCACCGGAACTGTAGAAGTAGCGCAGGCCGCCCTCGAAACCCCAGATTCCGGCCCCCGCAGAGGCAACGGCGAACCGCGGAACCTGCACCCCATCGCCGAACCGGTAATTGAGGCCGACCCGGGTCAGGAACCCATCCGTCGTGGCGCGCGTGCCGATGCGATAATCGGTCGAATCGTCGAAGACCGCACGGCGGCCGAGATTATAGTACAGGCCCTCGATCTTGGCCGAGAGATGCTGGCTGAAGGCATATTCGAGGCCGCCGCCGACCACGTAGCCGAGGCGGACGTCACCGCGGCGGGCGTCGAACCGGGGCCCGAAGTCACCGAGGCGCGTTTGCGTCGTATCGACACGAACGCTGCCGACCGCGAGGCCGCCGGTGGCGTAGGCCAGCGTCCGGCCGGCGGCGAGACCCACCTTGCCGCGCAGGGTCGTGAGATTATCCAGTCGCTGCCCGGCATGCGCGGTGCTGAACCGGTAGCCGCCCCCGCCGACGGCCGGGAAAGTCCCTTCGCGGGACCCGTAATCCCAGAGGCGGGTGAATTGATAATCCGCCGCGCCGCCGACGAGCAGGTGCGCCCCGAACAGCCTGTTGTAGCCGATCTCGCCACCCGCGATGAACGCGCCATCGCTTCCCTTTCGGGTCTCGATGATCGGGCAGCCATCCGCGCCGCGTTTCCCGTTCGGCCCGACGCAATCGAACCGCGTCGCGCTTTCCAGGTCTCCGTACCCCGCGAACAGGCCGCTGTAGAATCCGGACCAACCGGGCACAGAGACGCCTGCCGATTCGATGATCGATTTCTTGATAAAATCCGCCGCATACGAATTACTTAACAGAGTGACTTCAATGAACGCGGCAAAAATCAATATCTTCATCGTACAATCCGATTTGTATGGCTTTATCAGATCCATGCTCGATCGAATCGGTACGTATCACCAAGACAAAGCTTGGGCAAATTAGAATTTTTCTATCTTGATTGGCAAAATTTTCTGTTGTTATTGTATTTAAGTTGATAACTTCAATATATATATGATGCAGAACAATCACAATAATATTCTTATACTTCTCGCCGTGACATTTCCCGGCTCACAATGGTCCAATCCATTGTCCCACAGACTTCATCGTCGGCGAACGATGAGCACGCACAGCGGCCGGGACTGTGGCAAATGGCAAACAACGCATCGTCGCACGGCGTCGACATTCGCGAATGAGCAATAATTGCCACGATCCGAAAGATGGGCAACCTCGTGTTGAGATCATGGAACAAAAAATGCTCAAAGACTATTCAAGGTAAACCCTAGACAATTCGTCGCAGTTTCGTATTGTTAGTCGCCAATTTTGGCGGAGCATCAGCAGTCCGGCGGACGTTAGACCGGGAAGATCCGGTAAAATTGTCGGTATCTTCTAGGATATAACCTGGGTCGCCGCGACAACCTGAAGCGAGGGGACCATGAACACAATCGAATTCGATACTAATACCCACGAACCGAATTACGATCTGATCAAATGCACGGCGTCACTGGTTGCGGCCTATGTATCGCGCAACGCCGTCGGTGTTGAGGTGCTACCGGCTCTGATCGATCAGGTCCACACGGCGATCTCGGTGCTTCAGGGCAACACCGCCGGCTCGACCTCGGCGTGGACCGGCCCGACGGCCGCGCAGATCGAAGCCTCGATCGGCCAGGACGGCCTGATCAGCTTCATCGACGGCCGCCCCTACAAGACCCTCAAGCGGCACCTCACCGCCCACGGCCTCACGCCCGAGCGGTACCGCGCCAAGTTCGGCCTGCCGGCCGACTACCCGATGGTCGCCCCGAGCTACGCCGAGCGGCGCTCGCAGATCGCCAAGGCGATCCAGCTCGGCCACAAGGTCGGCTGAGTGCGCGCGCGCGTCCCGACGCGGACCGGACCCCGGTTTTGGGCCGACCGGACCGACCGCGAGGGACGCGCGCCGTGACGATGCTGCGTATTGTAGCCTGAACCCATGCGCGCCGGGGCTATCCCGGAGCGCGTGTTGCACGCAGCTCCGCCTGCCGGTCGCAGGGGGCGCATTCGGAGCCGCTTTCAGGGGCCCGAAACCGGTTCCGCTCAGCTCTTGGCCACCGCCAGCGTGCCGTCGTCCATCAGGATGAAGCGGATGCCGGACCGGCGCAGGGACGCGACGGCCTGAAGTCGGGAGCGGCTCCCGCGATGCTCCCTGTCCTCTTCCAGGCGCCGCACGGTGGAATGCGACAGGCCGCTCGCCTGGGCCAAGTCCATCATCGACCAATCCAGCAGGGCCCGGGCCGCGCGCAGATGATGGCCGCTCACGGCCTGGTCGAGGCCTTCGTTGAGCACCGCCGCGGTCGGGCTCGGGCTCCGGACCGGGTATTTCAGCCCGCAGCGTCCGAGATAGGTGCCATCCGGATCCCGGACCGGCATCGAGATGATCTTGAAATGCCACAGCTCGCCGTTGGCGAGGCGCTCGTGGGCCGTACCCTGAAAGAATTGCTGCTTCTCGATCTGCTCCTGAGCCGCCTCCTGGAAGGCGCTCCGTTCCTCGGGAACAATCATGACGTACGGGTTGGTGCAGAGTTCCTCATACGGCTGGCCATGCACCTGCGCCACCTCGAAGGGGATTTCGAAGCGGTTATCGAGCCCGATCGAGAAGCACGTGATATGTTCCGTGAGATACAGGGCGCCCCGCCGCAGCCGCTCCTCCTGGCGCATCTGCGCCAGCTGCTCCCGGTCGGTGACATCGAGCGCCGTGCCGTTCACGGCCACGGGCCGGCCGTCCCCGGAGAAGCGCGCCTCCATCACCAGCGACAGCACGCGCATCGTGCCGTTCGGGCGAATCACCCGGACGATGGTCTCACGGGGAACGTGTCCCTGCCGGACTTCGCCGAGCGACGGCATCAGGTGCCGATCCTCCGGATGGACCAGGCTCAGGAGCAGATCGTAATTCGCCTTCGCGGCATTCGGCACGAGACCCAAGAGGCGGAAGAACCCCGGCGACCAGATCTGTTCGCCACCCATGAGCACCCAGCTCCAGGCCCCGCTCAACCCCCGGCTCTCGGTGATCGTCAGAAATTCCCCGGAGGAAAAGGTCAGTGCGCTGAGGGCGGAATGGAACATCTCAGAGCATCCCGAATGTATTCTTGCCTGCAGCCATCGATCCGGACGCATCTCCAGTGGGCCGATGCGGCCGGACCTGTCGTCTGAGACCTGGCGCCGAAGCGAAAGCAGCGCGCATAGGACTTCCACGGCCCCCACACAGCCGCGCCATGGGCTCCAGAGCCGTCCCTGATCGCGTTGCAATCGGGAACGGCTCTAAGTCCTTGATATGACGTGCTCGCTTGCGCCGAACCGGTATCCACTTCGGCGGCGAGCGCTCTAAGGCACCCGCAACGCCCAGCCTTCGCGCGGACTGGCGGCGCCGTTCTCCCGCACACGCCGTCGAGACCCGCCCGTTGGC
The DNA here is from genome assembly GCF_022829425.1 of Methylobacterium sp. J-072. NCBI lineage: Bacteria > Pseudomonadati > Pseudomonadota > Alphaproteobacteria > Hyphomicrobiales > Methylobacteriaceae > Methylobacterium > Methylobacterium sp. J-072. The sequence continues at coordinate 6,475 of NZ_JAKSYK010000014.1, forward strand.
GACGGATGCGAGGCTGCGACGTATGGTGTGATGCGCAAGAATCGGGACCATCCCTGTATAAGTCGATACCCACCGGCATCATTCGTACATCGTGCCGAAGATAATACGGGTGCCGGTCCTCTGAATCACCCCCACTACGGGTAGATCGGATATGCAAAAATCTCGGCTTTTATCGCATGCGATCGATAAAAATTTCGCGAATGCTCTTACGCTTAATACCTTTCGTGTATCGAACGCTCTGAATCAGCCGGCCATCAACCCATGACATATTGTGATTGATGTCACTCTAAAATAAAACATACATTACGCAGCAATCATCGCGCCGATGCCGAATACCGATCTCTTTTCTGAGGTGCATTGAAATCACATGTCGCGCACGACACATGAGGAATTACGGCATCTGATCATCGACGGCGAGACAAGAGTCCGTCCATCCGGAGTCACGTCCTGAACGGTGCGGTTCGCAGCAGGCTCCCCGACGGGGGGGCCTTGCTGAATCCTGGACAGGATCGGCAGGCAAAGGCGCACGGTCGGTTCGCGACGGCCATGCCCCGGACCGGTCCGCGGCCCGGCAATGAAGCCCCTGGTTGACAGGCCAGGCCGAACGAGGCCCGTCCGTGGCGGGGCCGGTCGGTGGTCCGCACGGGAGAAGCCGCATGAGGGTCGCCTGCGTCGGCGAGTGCATGGTCGAGCTGTCGGAGCGGCCGGATGGGAGCCTCGTCCGGGGCTTCGGCGGCGATACGCTCAACACCGCCCTCTACCTCGCCCGCCTCGGCGTGACGGTGGATTACGTGACCGCTTTGGGCGACGATCCCTGGAGCGACGCGATGGTGGCGGCCTGGGGCCGCGAGGGCATCGGCCTCGGCCGGATCCGCCGGCTGCCGGGCCGGATGCCGGGGCTGTACATCATCCGCACCGACGACGCGGGCGAGCGCAGCTTCCACTACTGGCGCGACAGCGCCGCCGCCCGGGACCTATTCTCCGAGCCGGGCGCCCCGGAGACGCGGGCCGCCCTGGAGGCCGACGACCTCGTCTACGTCTCCGGCATCAGCCTGTCGCTTTACGGCGAGGCCGGACGCGCGGCGCTCGCCGAGACGCTGTCGGCCCTGCGCGCCCGGGGCGGCCGGGTCGCGTTCGACACCAATTACCGCCCCCGCGGCTGGCCGGACCGGGAGGTGGCCCGCACCACGTTCCGCGCGGCCCTGGCCCAGGCGGACCTGATCTTCGCCTCGGTGGAGGATCTGGACTGGCTGTTCGGTGAGGCGGGCGAGGACGAAGTGCTGCGCCATCGCGGCCGTGCCGAGATCGTGCTCAAGACGTCGGACGGCCCGGCCCCGGTCGCCCGGGTGCTGCACGGCGTGAGCGATACGGCCGTGCCGGCCGCACCCGTCGCCCGGGTGGTGGACACCACGGCCGCCGGCGACAGTTTTGCGGCGGGCTACCTCGCGGCCCGCATCGTCGGGCTGACCCCGGAGGCCGCCGCCGCCGAGGCGCACCGCCTGGCGGGCGCCGTGATCGGGCATCGCGGCGCCGTGATCCCCCGGGAGGCGATGCCGGCCCTGGCTTTCTGAGTCCTGGGTTTCCAAAGGGCTCAGCCCTTTGGCGGGGTTCGGGGGCGGAGCCCCCGAGAACAGCAGGCCGCGCCGATCGGCCCGCCGCCCTTGAGGCGGGCAAGCGCAGCCGCTACCTGTGCCCTCGGGGGATCGATCGCCCCCAGGCTGGATCGCCGCGAAGCGCGCGGCCGAGAGGGCACCCGTGGCGCCGAGTTCCCCGCCGATTCAGGCTCCCGAGCCCGACGCATCCGCGCCCGGCCCCGCCACCCCGAAGACGCGCGTCAGCGCGCGGGGGCGGCTGCGCACCTACTTCCTCACCGGCGTGATCGTGGCCGGGCCGCTGGCGATCACCGCCTACATCACGTGGTGGTTCATCGCGCTGATCGATTCGTTCGTGAAGCCGCTGGTGCCGGCGAACTACCTGCCGGACCATTACCTGCCGTTCTCGATCCCCGGCCTGGGCCTGGTCATCGCGTTCCTGGCGGTGACGCTGCTGGGCTTCCTCACGGCGAACCTCGTCGGCCGCTCGGTGATCGAGTTCGGCGAGGTGCTGCTGGCCCGCACCCCGGTGATCTCCGGCCTATACAAGGGCCTGCGCCAGATCTTCGAGACCCTGTTCTCGGCCAACGGCACCTCGTTCCGCACGGTCGGCCTGGTCGAGTTCCCGGTGAAGGGCACGTGGTCGGTGGTGTTCCTGTCGGCGCCCGCATCCCCGGAGGTCGAGGGTGCGCTCCAGGCCCGGAACGCGGCCGGAGCCGACGAGATGGTCGGGGTGTTCCTGCCCTGCGCGCCCAACCCGACCACGGGCTTCTTCTTCTACCTGCCGCGCTCGGCGGTAGTGGAGCTGCATATCAGCGTCGACGATGCGGCCAAGCTCGTGATGTCGGCCGGCGTGATCCAGCCGGAAGATCCGCAAGGCCGGCTGCACGCCATGGCGGCGTCCCTGCGCACGGCGCAGCAGGCCGGCGACCCGGCGGCCCAGCGGGAACCGCAGGACGCGTGACCGTCATGAGAAAGGGCCGCCCCGCGCGAGCGGGACGGCCCTGAAACCGCGATCGTGTCCGCCGAGCGTCAGCGCTGCAGCGAAGCCGTCTGCGGCGCGATGGTCGGCGGCGTCGCCTGGGCCACCGTCACGGCGCTGCGGGTCGGGGTCGGTGACCAACCGGTGGCACATTGGAGCGTCAGAGCGAGGCCCAGCGCGATGCAGAGCCCGTTGGCGGCCAGCCAGAAAGGACGCGCGGCCAGCCGGACGGCAGCCTGCAGATCCTCCGACGTCTTCGTCACCGCCGCGGCGGCACCATCCGAGATCGGCAGCAGCCAGGGCTCGGTCGGCAGGGCTTGGATACCGGCCATCTCGTGGGAGCCCGGCAGGTTTTGGAACAGTCCGTTCGACATGTCCGTCCTCCAGATTCGTCCGTGATGTCCCGGCTTACCGGGCCATTCGTTCATCTGCAGTTAAGGGAAGATTGTGGCTGATGCAAGGTCACAGCCCTTGCCTACGCGCTCTCCCGCCGCCTCCGAGGCCCCGGCGAAGCTTCCGCGCGCAGAACCAAGCTCCTGATCAAGAACATCTTTTCCGGACAAGCGTGCCTGTCATGCATCAGCGGACGGTTCCGTGCGTCATGTTCCCTAGCGCACATGACCGGGGCGGCGCTTTTTCTGAACGGCGGCCTTTCCTGAACGGTGCCGTTCAGGAAACTCTTGGTCAGCCGGCCCCGATCAGCCGGATCGCGGCGTCGCGCTCGAACAGGTAAAGCAGCACCCGCAGCGCCTGCCCGCGCGGGCTCTTCAGGCCGGGATCGCGCTCGACGATCATCCGGGCGTCGTCCCGGGCGGCCTCCAGCAGGTCGCCGTCGCTCTCGATCCGCGCCAGCCGGAAGGCCGCCAGGCCCGACTGGCGGGTACCCAGCACCTCGCCCTCGCCGCGCAGCTTCAGGTCGGCCTCGGCGATGCGGAAGCCGTCCTCGCTGTCGCGCATCATCTCGAGCCGGGCCCGGGCCACCTGGCCGAGCGGGCCCCGATAGAGCAGCAGGCACGAGGACGCCTTGGAGCCGCGCCCGACCCGGCCGCGGAGCTGGTGCAGCTGGGCCAGCCCGAACCGCTCGGCATGCTCGATCACCATGATGGTCGCCTCGGGCACGTCGACCCCGACCTCGACCACCGTGGTCGAGACCAGAACCTTGGTCTCCCCGGCGGCGAACCGGGCCATGGCGGAGTCCTTCTCGGGGCCGGGCATCTTGCCGTGGATCAGCCCGACCGCGTCGCCGAAATGTTGTTTGAGGTCGTCGAAGCGCTCGGCCGCGGCGGCGAGGTCGATGAACTCGGATTCCTCCACCAGCGGGCAGATCCAGTAGACCCGCTCGCCGCCAGCGATCGCCCGGGCGAGGCCGGCCACGACCTCGTCGATCCGCTCGGTCGGCAGGGTGAGGGTGCGGATCGGCTGGCGGCCGGCGGGTTTCTCGTCGAGGACCGAGACGTCCATGTCGCCGAAGAAGGTCAGGGCCAGGGTCCGCGGGATCGGCGTCGCGGTCATGACCAGGAAGTCCACCGCCTCGCCCTTGGCGCCGAGCGCCAGGCGCTGGTGGACGCCGAACCGGTGCTGCTCGTCCACCACCGCCAAGCCGAGATCGCGAAACGTCACCGCCTCCTGGAACAGGGCGTGGGTGCCGACCAGGATGTCGATCTCGCCCGCCGCGAGGGCGGCGAGCGTGCTCTTGCGCTCCGCGGCCCGGTCGCGGCCGGTCATGAGACGCAGGCGCAGACCGCCGGCCAGCGGCTGCAGCCGCTCGAAATGCTGCCGGGCCAGGATCTCGGTGGGGGCCATCAGGGCGGCCTGCCGCCCGGCCTCCACGGCCGAGGCCAGGGCGAGCAAGGCCACCGCGGTCTTGCCCGAGCCGACATCGCCCTGGAGCAGGCGCAGCATCCGGCGCGGGGCGGCCAGATCCTCGCGGATCTCCGCCACCGCCCGGGCCTGGGCGCCGGTGAGCGCGAAGGGCAGGGCGGCCTGGATCCGGGCGCTCAGCGCCCCGTCGCCGGCGTTGACCCGGCCGGCCTTGCGCCGCTGCCGGACGCGCATCAAGGCGAGCGCCAGCTGCGAGGCGAGCAGCTCGTCGTAGGACAGGCGGCGCCTGGCCGGGGTGGCGGGGGGCGGCTGGAGCGGGTCCTCGGATTTCGGAAGGGGCTCCTCGGGGCGGTGCTCGACGCGCAGCGCATCCGCGAAGGCGGGGAGGCGGTTCTTCTCCAGCCAGGCCGGGTCCTGCCATTCGGGCAGGATCGGCAGTCGGTCGAGGGCCGCCACCGCGAGCTTGTTGATCGCCCGGGAGGTCAGCCCCTCGGTGGCGCCGTAGATCGGCTCGACGGCGGGCAGCTCGGCGAGCCCGGCCTCGTCGACGATCCGGGACGGGTGGACCATCTGGCGGGTGCCGTCCCACAGGTCGATCCGGCCGGTGATGTAGCGATGGGCGCCCAGCGGCAGCATCTTCTCCACCCGGGCGCGGGGCATGCCGAAGAACACCAGGGAGATGTCGCCGGTGGTGTCCTCCACCAGCACCCGGTGCGGGCGCTTGCCCGATCCGATCTGCGCCGGGCGGTGCCCCACCACGGTGACCCCGACGGTCACCGGCTCGCCCACGGGTGCGTCGCTGATCGAACCCATCAGCCGGCGCGGGACGCCGCCCTGGGGCAGGTGGAACAGCAGGTCCACGACCCGGGCCTCCCGCTCCGGGGTGCCGAGCAGTTTTTCGATGAGCGGCGCCATCTTGGGGCCGACGCCCGGCAGGGCCCGGACCGGGGCGAACAGGGGATCGAGGATGCTCGGGCGCAGCAGCGGCGCGCGGACGGCCTCGCCCTCCGGCGCCTCGGCGTCCGGGTCGTTCACGGCCGCGTCCCGGAGGGCGGCGTCCTGAGTCGCGCGTGCATCTGTCATGGTGGCTCGGCGGACATCCTGCCGGAGCCGCCTTATCATCCCGTGCATCCCGGCGCGCCAGTGCGGCGCAAGGGACACGGGCCCAGGGGACGGAGGCGACCGAGCGCATGGCCAAGGATTGTGCCACCGATTTTCTGCCGGGCTTCGACCGGCACCGGATCGAGACCGAACCCGGCGTGACGATCCACGCCCGCTCCGGGGGCTCCGGGCCGCCGGTCCTGCTGCTGCACGGCCACCCGCAGACCCTGTCGACCTGGCTGCACATCGCCCCGCGCCTGGCCGAAAGCCGCACGATCGTGGCCATGGACCTGCGCGGCTACGGCGATTCAGACAAGCCCCCGGGCGGCGAGCGCCACGCGGCCTACGCCAAGCGCGCCATGGCGGCGGACGCGGTGGCGGTGATGCGCGCGCTCGGCCACGACCGGTTCGCGCTCGTCGGTCACGACCGCGGCGGCCGCGTCGCCCACCGCCTGGTGCTGGATCATCCGGAGCGGGTCGAGCGCGTGGCCCTGTTCGACATCGCCCCCACGGCGACGATGTACGCCCGCACCGACAAGGCCTTCGCCACCCGGTATTTCTGGTGGTTCTTCTTCATCCAGCCGCATCCCCTGCCGGAGCGGCTGATCGCGGCGGATCCGGAATACTTCCTGCGCCACCACATCGAGGGCCAGTCCAAGACCCCGGGCTCGACCCCGCCGGACCTCTTTTCGGAATACCTGCGCTGCTACAGCGACCCGGCCTGCCGCCACGCGATCTGCGAGGATTACCGGGCGGCGGCGGGCATCGACCTGGAGCACGACGCGGCCGATTCGGAGGCGCGGATCACGGCGCCGCTGCTCGCCCTTTGGGGTGCGCAGGGCGTGGTCGGCCAGACCTACGACGTGCTGGAGACCTGGCGCGAGAAGGCCACGAACGTCTCGGGCCGGGCGCTCGATTGCGGGCATACGCTCCAGGAAGAGAGGCCGGAGGAGGTTTTTTCGGAGCTGTCGGCGTTCCTCGGGTGAACCGACGCGCTCGGACGATGCAAAAGGGCGGCGCTCAAGCCACCGGCACGCTCTGCACGCTCAGCTCGTAGCCGAGCGCCCGGTAGGCCGCATCGAACTGTGCAGTCCGGGTCTGATGATCGAGCCTGAACAGCCGGTCGACGCTCTCCCGGTTCCAGCCGAGCTGGCGCTGCAGCTCGGCGCGCGTGATGCCTTTGCTCCGCAGCATCCGGTAGAGCATCACCTTGAGGTCGGTCTGCAACGGCAGCTTCACCCAAGTCCTGATGACGCGTCCGTCCCGGGCGTCGGGGCCCTTGACGGCCTCGACCGGCGCCGGTGCGGGTATGTCCTCGTTGCGGGCGATGCGCGCCGCCAGGGCTTCCTCCAGAGCCCCCAAGCCGTGCACGGGAAGGGCGGCCGGATCCTCGACATACGTCGTGATCTCGGGAAAGGCCGCGCAGGTCGTGAGGTACGTCCCGTTGTCGTCGGGTTCGAGATCGAAGATGTAGCCCGTCACTTGAGGTCCAACTGCTTCAGGATGCGGTTGACGAGACTCGTACCGAGTTCCTTCCGGCCGCCATGCATCGGGATCTGCGACACCCGATCGCCGCGCCGGACCGTGAGATGGCCCGAGCCACCCTTGTGGTTCTCGAACGTGGAGCCCTTCGCGGCGAGGAGCCCTACGGCCTACACAGGTTTCGACCTTAGCCGTGATCATGCCGTGAGCGCAGAAGGCGCGGGTCCCCTCTCCCGTGCGGGAGAGGGACAGGGTGAGGGATGCGCGCTTTCCGGAAAACCCTGGTCCCTCACCCCAGCCCTCTCCCGCACGGGAGAGGGGGCGCGTCGCGGTCTGAACCAACGCCTGCGCCTCAAACCTTTGTAACCCGCAGGCAAGGAGCCTGCGGAGTTCGCTCGCATTCATGCAGATATCGGTCGTTCCACAGATGCGTGGAAGTCCACAGAACTGTGGATTTTCGATCTCCTATCAATGTTGGTCCGCGTGCGGCCGCGTCCTACCTCGCGAGCGGGGTCTCCACCGGGCAGGCCAATCGCTCGGTGGCCTGCGGCGCCGTGGCGGCGGCGATCAGGATTGGCAGGATGACCGGAAGACTCAGATAGGACCCGTCCCATAAGGACGACTCGGCCGAGATGGCCGAACCGACCGGGATCACGGGCGCGGGCGGTTGGAAAGATAACGTCGGGTAGCATGTCAGAAGTGGCCAACACACCTTTCGACGTCGCCGTGGTGGGCGCGGGGGCCGCGGGGCTCGCCGCCGCCCTGGCGAGCGCCCAGGCCGGCATCCGGACGGCGCTCGTCGGCCGTCACGCCCCCGTGGCGGACGGGCGGACGGTCGCGCTGCTCGACGGCTCGGTGCGCTTCCTGGGGGCCCTGGGCGCCTGGGAGGCGGTGGCCCCGCAGGCGAGCCCACTCTGCACCCTGCAGATCATCGACGACACCGGCAGCCTGTTCCGGCCGCCGCCGGTGCGCTTCCAGGCCGCCGAGATCGGGCTGGACGCCTTCGGCTGGAACGTCGAGAGCGCCCGCCTGGTCGAGAGCCTGCGGGTCCGCGCCCGCGCCCAGGAGAATCTCACCCTGGTCGAGGCGGATGCCGCCGGGGCCGTCCCCGGCGAGGCGATGGCGCGCCTGAACCTGGCGGATGGCGGCACGGTCGCGGCCAGGCTTGTGGTCGGCGCCGACGGGGCCCGCTCCCCGCTCCGGGCCGCCAGCGGCGTGCGCGTGCGCGACTGGACCTACCCGCAGAGCGCGATCACCACGATCCTGGCGCATGAGCGCCCGCACCGGGACGTCTCCACCGAGTTCCACACCCGCTCCGGCCCGTTCACCCTGGTGCCGCTGCCGGGCGGGCACCGCTCCAGCCTGGTCTGGGTCACCGGGGAGAGCGCGGCGCGGCGGCTCGCGGCCCTGGACGACGCCGCCCTGGGCCAGGCCGTGGAGCGGCAGGCCCGGGCGATGCTCGGCGCGATGCGGATCGACGGCCCCCGGGGCCTCGTGCCGATGCGCGGCCTTTCGGTGTCGAGCCCGGTGGCGCAGCGCCTGGCGCTGGTCGGGGAGGCGGCCCACGTCTTCCCGCCGATCGGCGCGCAGGGCCTCAATCTCGGCCTGCGCGACGCCGCCGCCCTGCGCGACCTGCTGGTGGCCGCCTCCCGCGATGGCCGCGATCCCGGCGCCCGGCCGGTTCTCGACGGCTACGCCCGCAGCCGCCGCCTCGATGCCGCCGCGCGCACCGCCGCGGTGGATCTGCTCAACCGCAGCCTGCTCACCGACCTGCTGCCGGTGGATGCGCTCCGGGGCCTCGGGCTGCTGGCGATGTCGCATCTCGGCCCGCTCCGGCGGGTGGTGATGCGCGAAGGCGTGCTGCCCCGACTCGGCGCACCGGAATTGATGCGCGGGGCGCGCTGACGCACCCGCTCGGTGTAACCGAGGATCACTGAGAGGCAGACGTGGAGGCCCCCCACCGGCTCCCGTTGTCACTTGACGCCAACAGGCGCAGGCCTATCGTGCGGCCATGAAGGCGGAACTTCTCATCCGTCGCCGTGTGGCCTTTAGCGACCGAAACTTCGCCGAACTGGTCGTATGGCGTGTCCCGGAACCGGTCCCGCCAACGGAGCACGGTTTCAAGTACCGCCTCGTCTATGTCGTCAACGGCGTACGCGTGATCGGCTTCGATAATGAACGCGGCAAAGGCGACCATCGGCACGATCAGGACGCCGAAGCGCCATACCGCTTCGCCGGTGTCGATCGGCTGCTCGCCGACTTTGTCGAAGCCGTCGAAGCCTGGAGGAGAGACCATGGTGAGGACTGAGGTCGAGGTCGGCCGCGGCCTGCGCGCGGCCGCGGCGGATGTGGCCGAAGCCTGGAAGGCGGCGGAGGCCGGACACGTCGTCCCTGGGAGTGATCGCATCCTGTTCCGGGACTGGAGCGCCCTGTGCGCCGTGTTGACGCCAAAGCGCTACGACCTCCTGCGCCACCTTCGGCGAACCCCGGAGCCCGGAATTCGCGCCTTGGCCCGCGCGCTCGGCCGCGATGTGAGGCGGGTCCACGAAGACGTGGTGGCCCTGGCCGAGTTGGGGCTCGTCGTGCGGGGCGCGGATGGAAGCCTGTCGAGCGAGATCGACGAGATCGTCTCGACGATCCGAATCGCAGCGTGACATCGGGCTGCGGATCCTGACCTCGACGGCGAGCATCCGTGTGCGCCCATCGTGCGCGAATCGCCTCGAGGATGCGCCACGATTCGGGCGACGGCGCGCTGCCCTAGCTTGCTTCGCTGCGCTCGCAATGACGGTGGCGAGGCTTCGGTCGAAAGGGTCTCTTCAGAGGTCCGGCTGGGCCGCCACGTAGGCGCCGAGGCGGGTGGCGAGGTCCACCGGTCCGCCGGCCTTGGACTCGCCCGCGTCGCCGATCAGGAGGACCGGGATGCCGCGGTCGCGCAGCTGGCCGCGCAGGCGGGCGGCGCGGCGGGCATAGGCGGGGTCCCGACGCGTCGGGGCCTGGAGCAGCACCGCCGCCGGGCGGGCGATCACGGCCAAAACATCGTCCGCCGCCTCCATCGAGGCGGTGACGCTCGCGTATCCGAGGTTGGCCAGCTCGCCCGAAAGGGACCGGTCCACGGCGCGGACACCGTCATCGACCACGAGCACTTGTTGCAGCGCACCCATAGGCTTGAGCGGTACCTCATGAAGCGTGGCTTGGGAAGATAGCCAGAACCACAATCCGAAGCGAAACCCACGAAGGAGCGGATCGGATCCGTCCCCCATGTGCGCTTGCGAGATTATCCGCCACGCCTGAGCGCCGGATGAACCGACGATCGTCCGCCGTTCAGGCGGCCTCGATCCCGGTCACGGCCCCGCCCGACAGGACCGGCCGGTAGCCCGAGTCCCGCCACGCCCTTGCGTCCGGATCCGGGACGCCGCTGCGGGGCAGCACCGCCGTCGCGCAGGCCAGGCCGCGATAGGCCAAGCCGCGATAGGCCGGTGCGTCATCTTGGTCGTCGCCGAGGTCCAGGAATGCGAGGTCCAGGAATGCGAGATCGAGGAGCGCCCGGGGCAGGGGCGTCCGATCCGGGTGGGCCAGGGTCGCGGCGAGGTCGCCGGACCGCGTGAGCACCGCGTCCTCGTCGAAGACCAGCGAATCGAGACGGCGCGGGCCTGTCGATCCGACGGTGGCGTCCAGGATCGTGCTCGCGGGCGCCCGGTGCACCACGTTGAGCGCCCGCACGGTCCAGGGGAGGGGCAGAGCCGCGAGCGCAGCCTCGATCAGCGACGGGACCACGAGGCGCGTCGGCACCGGCCGCATCAGGCCGGCGCGGAACCCCGCCTCGTCGAAGGGAATCACGGTCTCGAGGCTGGCCCCGGCCGAGAGCGCCGCGCCGAGGCCGGTGACCAGGCCGCGCAGGTCGTGGGCCGGCAGGAGCGTCAGGATCCGCTCGTCCGCCGTCACCGGCAGCGCGTCGAGATGGGCGTCGATCGCCGCGGCGAGGGCTGCCGCGCTGCGATAGACCGGCCGGCCGGGATCCCCGGCCGCGAAGGTGACGAGGCCGCGGCTCGCGACCGGGGCGACGACCCCGCGCTCCAGGGCCATCGCGTCGAGGCTGATCACGCCGTCCGGGACGCCGGGGCCGAAGGCGGCGAGGTAGCGCAGGCCGAAATGGCCCATGGCCGCCTGGGCGAGGTCCTCGGCCGGGCGGCGGGCGCCGCGGCGGCCCTCCGTCAGCACCGCAACGAGGCCCGCGGAGGCGATGCCGGCCGAGAGCTGTGCGGCATCCCAAAGGGCGGGCATCGGGCAGGGCAGGTGGCCGGCCGCCTCGACGGCCAGATGGGCGAGGGCCGATTCGGCGCCGCCGGAGAACCACAGGCCGACCCGGCTGCCCGCGGGCAGCCGCCAGGCGCCGATGCCGCGGGCGAGGCGGCCGACGATCTCGGCCGCCGCCGCGTAGGTCCAGGTGATCGGCGGGCGCCCGCACCAGGCCGCCCGATCCCCCGAATCACGCAGGGCCGTGCGCTGCGGGCCGGTCCGGGCCGCGGCGAACAGGCAGGCAGACAGGCTGCCGGACCGCGCGGACGCATCCGGCGCGGCGTCGGCCGTTCTCTCCGCCACCGCGAACGCGCTCAATCCGCCCCCCACCCAAACTGCAGATCCATCCGCATGGTCGGCCGACTATGGTTAAATCCCAGCTAAGACCCGTTCACTTGAGCGAGGCTGTCGTCGTCGCGGGACGCCGCATGACCGGCCCCATGGCAGCCTCGGGCAACGTCGCGCTTGCGGCCGGAGAGTCACGGGCCTATCGGGAGCCGGCTGCGGCACAGGGCGCCCCGAGGGGCGCTCGATGCCGCGGTGTCATGCCTTCGCCTCATTCGGAGGGGACAGGCAGGCCGCCCGGTCGCCGGGGCGGGCGATGTGCGCATCCGGCGCCATCCTCGCCCGATGGTCGGACCGATTCATCCGGAGCCCCGGGAGGCACGCCACGGCGGTGCGTGCCCGGGCGGTCCGGCGGACCAGCCCGTCAGGCCGGCTCCGCATTCCGCAAGCCACACCACGTTTCGCCACACCACGTTTCTCAAGGGGTCAGAGCCGATGTCCTTCACCCGCCCCGCGACGCTGGCACGCGCCGCCCTCCTCGGCCTCGTGGGCCTCGGCCTCGCGGCCGCCCCGGCGCTGGCCCAGGCGAAGAAGCCGGCCGCCCCCGCGCCGACCGCGCCCGCCCCCGCCGCGCCGAACACTCCGGCCGCCAACAATCCGGCCGGCGCCGCCGCGCAGACCGGTCCGCAGATCGTGACCGTGAAGTCCGAGCCGAGCCAGGCCGACTGGACCAAGGTCTGCGGCAAGGACCAGGCCTCCGGCACCGACATCTGCTACACGACGCGCGACTTCGTGTCCGACCAGGGCCAGCCCGTCCTGGCCGTGGCGGTCTACGAGATGAAGAACGCCGCCCAGAAGCAGGAGGTGCGCGTGGTGCGCTACCTGCTGCCGCTCGGCCTGCTGCTGCAGCCGGGCATCCGCTTCAACGTCGACGGCCAGGCCGGGACGCCGGGCCGCTTCGCGGTCTGCTTCCCGAACGGCTGCTTCGCCGAGGCCGGCGGCGTCGATGCCGGCGTCATCGCGGCGATGAAGAAGGGCACCACGCTCAACGTCTCGGTCCAGAACCAGACCCAGCGCGAGGTCACCTTCGCGGTGCCGCTGACCGGCTTCGGCAAGGCCTTCGACGGCCCGGCCATCGACCCGAAGGTCCTGGAGGAGCAGCAGAAGAAGCTCCAGGCCGAGCTGGAGAAGCGCTCCGAGGACATGCGCAAGAAGCTCGAGCAGCAGGGCAACGCCGCCCCGGCGGCCGGCGCCCCCGCGGCCAAGTAAAACGTCGCAGCGGATTCCGATCGGGGGCCGGACCGCGAGGGCCGGCCCCTTTTTCATGCGCGCTCGCCGGCGCTGCGCGTTTCGGGGCTCCGCCCCGAGCCCCGCCAAAGGGCTTGGCCCTTTGGGATCCTGGACTTGGCCTACCGGATCCCCGTGGGGCCCGGGCCGGGCAGGACGATCAGCACCCGGAGGTCGTGATCGGGCACGTAGTCCCGGGCCTCCCAGCGGAACGTGGTCGGGCCGGTCTTGCGGATGCCCGAGCGGCAGAAGCTCACCAAAGCCTCCGGGCTGCCCTTGTCCACCGTCAGGGTGAAGCGCCCGATCGGGGCCGCCCAGTTGCGCGCGGTGGTGACGATGTAGGGCACCACGAAGGCCCGCAGGTAGCCGCCCGCGTTGGGCGCCTTCGCGTGCAGGCGCCGGATCGCCGCCAGCCCGGCCTCGTCCAGGCAGTAGGTCGCCCGGTAGGACGCGCGGGCGGCCTCCTTCGGGTCGAGGAGGTGGAATCCGCTCACCGGGGCGTAGCTGTGCTCGATCCGCACCTCCCGGTCGGCCGGGAAGGTCTGCAGCCAGTGGAACGTCGCCTCGAAGCGCCAGAGGCCCTCCATCATGCCCTCGGCGTCCGGGAACAGCCCGGCCTTGACCAGCTCCGCCCAGTCCGGCTTGCCGATCCGCTTGGAGGCCGCCTCGATCTCGGAGACGCGCAGCGGGTTGAGCGGCAGGCCGTGGCGGCGCAGCAGGTCGGTGACCTCGCGCTCACCCACGAAGGCGCGCTCCTCCAGTTCCGGCTCCACCGGACGCCCGTCCACCGTGACGGTGAAGCCGACGAAGTTCGCCCGATCGACCTGCGGAAGCTTGGTGGCCGAAAAGCTCAAGGTCCGGCCGTCGATCGGCGGCAGCGGGAACGCGATCCGGACGGTGCGCGGCTCCGACACCTGGTTGCAGAACACGTAGGACACGCGGATCCGGTCGAGGGCGATCGACAGGTCTTCACTGGCCAGCGCGATGCCGGGTTCCGGTCTCAGGATCAGGCCGCCGGCATCGAGCTCGGCGGCGCTGTCGTTGGCACGGGCCGGCGCGCCGAGCAGGCCGGCGGCCAGCAGCGCCGCGGCGAGGGGACGGGAGATCACGACCGGGCCTTCGGAGAATCGTTGCGACGCGCTTCGGATTATCTCCGCGGCGTTGCCCGAGGGTGACCGGATTCTTCGAAAAAAATCAGTTCCGGACGCGGTCGCGCACGCGGTAGCCGCCGGTGGCGTCGCGCTCGAACATCTCGGCGATGCCGGCATGGCGCAGGGTCTCGCCGGACGTGTCGGGCAGGAGGTTCTGCTCGGACACGTAGGCGACGTACTCGGTCTCGGCGTTCTCGGCGAGCAGGTGGTAGAACGGCTGGTCCTTGCGCGGCCGGACCTCCTCGGGGATCGCCAGCCACCATTCCTCGGTGTTGTCGAAGACCGGGTCGACGTCGAACACGATGCCCCGGAACGGGTAGATCCGATGGCGCACCACCGCGCCGATCGCGAATTTTGCGGTTCTGGTTGTTACGTCCGTCATGACTCTGTCCGTTCCGAGCGGACAGATAGGACCGATGTCGGAGCGTGTCACCGGGCCGGTGTCATGTCCCTGTCGCCGACGTGCGATTCGGCAGATTCCGGAGCCGGGATGCCGAGCTCGGCCGCAATCGCCCGGGCGGTGGCCGCGCGCCGGGCGGTGATCCCGGCCGCCGCCGCCCGGACCTGCGCCACGATCGCCGGCGGAGCGCTCAATGGCGTGCCGCTGTCGAAGGGCGGCTCGGGGGCGTATTGCATGCCGAGCTGGATCGCCCGGGCGGCATCGTCGCCGCGCAGCTCGGCCGCGAGCCGGAGCGCGCCGTCGATCCCCGCGGTGACGCCGGCCGCGAACAGCCACGTGCGGCCATCGGAATCGGGGTCGATCACCACCCGCGCGTCGACCGGCTCCGCCCCGAACCAGGGCAGCAGGTCGACGGCGTTCCAGTAGGTCGTGGCCCGCCGCCCGATCAGCAGCCCGGCCGCCCCGAGCAGCAGCGCGCCGGTGCAGACCGAGAAGACGTGAGAGGCGCCCGCGGCCTGGGTGCGGATCCAGCCGAGCACCGCCGCGTCGCGCATCAGCGCCTCCTGGCCCTGGCCGCCCGGGATGTGCAGCACGTCGAGGCGCGGCGCCTCCGTGAGGGCGGCATCGGGGGTGATCCGCAGCCCGCGCAGGTCGCGCACCGGCGCCGCACTCGGCCCGTAGATCCGGTAGGTGGAATTGGGGATGCGCGACAGCACCTCGAACGGGCCGGTGAGGTCGATCTGGTCGAGCCCCTCGAACAGGAGCGAGCCGATCTGAAGATGGGTCTCGGGGGGAATCATGCGGAGCCTCCGTGCTGGACAGGGAGACCTTACCGCGGCACGGTCTGGCCGAGATGCCAAAGACCCCTCGTTTCTCGCCAGACGCGTCCCGCCCCGTGGAGGTGCTGGCCTTCCCGGCGGTGCAACTCCTCGACGTGGCCGGGCCGCTCCAGGTCTTCGCCACAGCGAACGACCTCAGCGGCGGGCTCGCGCCCTACGCGCCGCGGGTGATCGCGGCCGGCGACCGGATGCTCACCGCCTCGGCCGGCCTGCGCCTGGTCGCCGACCCGCTGCCGGATCGCGACGCGCCGGTGGACACCCTGATCGTCGCGGGCGGCCCCGGGGTCACGGCGGCCTGCGCCGACCCGGAACTGGTGGCCTGGGCGCGGGACCGGGCCGGGCGGGCGCGCCGGGTCGCCTCGGTCTGCACCGGGGCCTTTCTGCTCGGGGCCGCCGGGCTTTTGGACGGGCGGCGGGCCGTGACCCACTGGAAGCATTGCGGCGCGCTCGCCCGGCGCTACCCGCTGGCCCGGGTCGAGCCCGACCCGATCTTCGTGCAGGACGGCCCGGTCTGGACCTCCGCGGGCGTCACCGCGGGGATCGACCTGGCGCTGGCCCTGGTCGAGGCCGATCTCGGCCGGGATCTCGCCCTGGCGGTGGCGCGCCACCTCGTGATGTTCCTGAAGCGCCCCGGCGGGCAGGCACAGTTCAGCGCGGCTTTGGCCCTGCAGGCCGGGGAGGACCGCTTCGGGGCGCTCCACGCCTTCATCGCCGAGAACCTGGCGGGAGACCTGTCGCTCCCCGTCCTGGCGGAGGCCGCCGGGATGAGCGAACGCAGCCTCAGCCGGCACTACCGAGAGGCGACCGGCCTCACCCCGGCCAAGGCCGTGGAGCGCCTGCGGATCGAGGCGGCGCGGCGGGCGCTGGCCGAGACCGCGCAGCCGGTGAAGCGCATCGCCCGGACCTGCGGCTTCGGTTCCGAGGAAACCCTGCGGCGCAGCTTTTTGCGGCACGTGGCGGCGACGCCGCAGGATTATCGGGCGCGGTTCGGCGGGTGAGGGGGGCAGGCGGCCACCGGCTGCGGCCGTGTCGCATCAAGGACCTGTGGCGGATCCCGATTGCAGCGTGACGGTACAGGCCCCGCGGGGCTGAAGGGCCCATCCCACGCGCGCCCTCATCCTGAGGTGCCGAAGCGGAGCGGAGGCCTCGAAGGAGCCCTCCAGGGATCGCGCGACTGGCTGGAGGGCTCCTTCGAGGCCCGGCGATCTTCGCTCGCCGGGCGCCTCAGGATGAGGGGGTGGGGTTGGAGGGATCGACTTGCTTACCAGGTCGTCTCAACGGCCCGGCACCGGATCAGCCGAACGATACCACGCGCTACCCCAGCTGATACACCGCCGCCAGCTCCGGATCCTTCGCGGCGACCAGCTTCGCCAGGTCCACGATGACCTTCGCCTGCTTCCAGGTGGCGTCGTCCTGCATCTTGCCGTCGAGCATCACGGCGCCGGTGCCGTCGGGCATCGCCGCGACGATGCGGGCCGCGAAGGCCACCTCGGCGGGGTCGGGCGCAAAAACCCGCTTGGCGATCGCCACCTGGCTCGGATGCAGCGTCCAGGCGCCGGCACAGCCCATCAGGAAGGCGTTGCGGAACTGCGCCTCGCAGGCGTCGCCGTCGGAAAAATCGCCGAACGGGCCGTAGAACGCCTTGAGGCCGTTGGCCATGCAGGCATCCACCATCTTGGCGATGGTGTAGTGCCAGAGATCCTGCTGGGCGGTGGCCCGGGGGGCGTCGCCCGCGGGATCGCTGAGCACCCGGTAATCCGGGTGGCCGCCGCCGACCCGGGTGGTCTTCATGCCGCGCGACGCCGCGAGATCCGCCGGCCCGAGGCTCATGCCGTGCATCCGCGGCGAGGCCGACGCGATGGCGTCGACATTGGCCACACCCTCGGCGGTCTCCAGGATCGCGTGGATCAGGATCGGCTTGGTCACCCCGTGCCGGGCCTCGAGCTGGGCGAGCAGCTGATCGACGTAGTGGATGTCCCAGGGCCCCTCGACCTTGGGCACCATCACGACGTCGAGCTTAGTCCCGACCTCGGCCACGATGGTGAACAGGTCGTCCAAGATCCAGGGCGAGTTGAGGGCGTTGATCCGGGTCCAGAGGCCGGTGCCGGTGGCGGCGAAGTCGGTCGCCTGCGCCATGGCGACGAAGCCCTTGCGGGCCGCCTCCTTCTGGTCGGCCGGGACCGCATCCTCCAGGTTGCCCAGCACCACGTCGACGGTGCCGGCGAGCTCGGGCACCCGGGCGCGGACCTTGTCGTTGTGGGGCGGGACGAAGTGGATCATCCGCTCCAGCCGCACCGGCAGCTCGCGGAACGGGGCCGGCGCGCCGGTGGCCAGCGGCTGGAAGAAGCGGCGGGGCAGTTTCATGATGGGCCTCTTGTAACGGGCTTGGCGTCGCGCCCCGTTAAGGCAGGCTTGGGCGGGCGCGTAAAGGCGCGGGCCGCCGGGGTGCCCCCCGACCTGCGGGGCATTTTGCCCCGGCCCGGAAGCGCCGGACGCCCGCTCTCAGAGCCTGTTCGACTGCGCGCTGTCAGGGGGACGCCATCCTGGGAAACATGGGTTTCCAAAGGGCTGGCAGCCCTTTCAAGGTGTTTGGCCCCGTGCGCGTCGTGGGATCAGCGCTCCTGAGCAGATCACGCGCGCCCCTTTCCCGGACAGGTGAAGCGGAGCGGAACCTGATCCGGGACCCAGCACACGAAGCGCCGCGCCAGCGGCACAGGTCGATCGGACGGACGCTGCGCGCCGTCGTGTGCTGGGTCCCGGGTCGCATTCCGCTGGCGCTGCATGCGCCCGGGAAAACGGCCGTGC
>NZ_JAKSYK010000018.1:0-1653 GCF_022829425.1 Methylobacterium sp. J-072
TCGGGTCTGACGCAATCTCGATGCAGGGCGGCTCATGGTGTGCCGATCAGCCGAGCTTCGATCAGGTCTAGTTTGGCACGGCCGAACATCTGCCGCTTCACGAGCTTCAGACGGGTGATCTGCCCTTCGGTCTGGCCGTTCGACCATGGTTGCGTGAGAGCTGCAGCGACAGCCGCCTTGTCCTTGAGCAGGCCGCCGGCGAAGACCGCCAGAAGGCTTCGGGCCGCGGCCTCGATCCAGGTGTCGAGATCCGGTCGACCCCGTGCGCGGATCATGGCCTGGAAGCGCGACAACAGGGTCCTTGCCTCGTCGAGCCTCGGCACCTCCGCCTCGATCGTCGCCACGATGACGGCTTCGGCCTTCGTCAGGCTGTCCCGACCCGTCGTCATCAGCCGGGAGAGGATGCGTGCTGACGGCACCTTGCTGGGAGCGCCCTCCGGCGCTCGCTCACTGCGTCGCCTCCGCGTCGCCCATTCCCCGACTACCCGCAGGCTGCCGGTGAACCCGCTCGCGCGAAGCCGCCGCCAGAGTTCAGCCCCGTTGCGGCAGCCGGCCGCCCATTCGGCATCGAGCTGGGGCAGATGGGCATCCAGGCTGCTCTGGCGGGCGCGGAAGACGTCGCCGGTCAGACCGCGCAGCACGTCGCGCACGAGTTTGCGGCTGTGCCTGGTCGTCCGGGCAATCTTCTTGATCGACATGCCTTGTCGCGACAGAGCCAGGATCGCCTCGCCGGTCGCCTCCCTCCGCAGATAGCCGTCGTACTGCAGGCGCTCGGCGCAAGTCAGCCGTTCGGGATCGACCGTCGCGGCTCCCACAGCGATGCGGATGGCGGACATCGACTTGCGCACGGCATTGAGGAAGGCGGCGCTGGCGTTCTCCATCAAGTGCCATCGGTCAGCGACCTGGATCGCCTTGGGCAGCGCCCGCGTCGTAGCCTCGCCGTAGCAACCACCGCGGTCGCGGGCGACGACGGTAATCTCGGGATGGGCCGCAAGCCACGCTTCGACGGTGCTGCTCTCCCGATCCGGCAGCAGGGCGATGACACGCCGGCGTTCCAGGTCGCAGACCAGCGTGCCGTAACGCTGTCCCCGCCGGAAGGCCCAGTCGTCGATGCCGATCACGCTCGGATGCTCCACCGGACGGACGGCAAGGCGGCGCACGGTCCGCAGCATCGTATCCCGACTGGCCGGGACCATGAGCCGTCGGGCGAAGCTGGCTGCGGGTCTACCGCCGAGGGCAACGCCGAGATGATGCACGATGCAGTCGAGCCGGGCCGTACGCCGGGCATAGGCGGCGGCAAGGTCAGACCCGAGCCGCTCGGCGAAGATCTTGGTCCTGCAGTCCGATCCGATGCAACGGAAACGACGGACGCGGATATCGAGCGCGACGCGTCTCCCGGCAACCGGCAGGTCCGACAGGGTGCGGGTGTAATGGCTATGGATTCGAGACGAGGACCGATCGCAGCCCGGGCACCGGGCGGATGCCGCGACCGGCCGGGCTGTGATGGTCAGCACGGCGCCGACCTCGACATGATCTATGACGAGGCCGCGCGGGATGACGGCACCAGCATGCAAACTGCGAGACATGACAGGATCTCCGACGACGAAAGCCGAGATCCATCAACCCGCCTGCACCGAATGTGAGTCAGACCCC
>NZ_JAKSYK010000022.1:0-9927 GCF_022829425.1 Methylobacterium sp. J-072
ATGTTCTTCAGACGCGCCTCGTGACGCGTCCGATGTCGGTCCGTCCACATCTGCTCTCCACCCCGCCCCGCCAGGCGGAATTTGTGTTGCTACACGAGACAGATGGGGACGGCCGGCAGAGGCGCTCAAACAGGCTCTTAGAGCTATCGCAGTCCAGTCAATCGAGTCCATCGTGCCGGCCAGGCGGCCATATCATCGCGGCGCGCCAAGCTTGGCGCGCATGAAAAAGGGGGGCTGCCTGCCAGCATTGATCCGACGACCCATCACGGGCACTGTGATCGCGGCGCAACCCGACTAGGTGCTGTGGTGAATGGAGATAATCCATGAAGCCCCCGACTGAGCACCTGAAGGCGAAGGGCTATCTGACGTGAGGATAAGCCGGGTCACGACAGTCCTATCTGTCGCGATCGTGGCAGGCGCTAGTACGCGGCTTCTCTCCGACGAAGGCATCGAGAACGCTTCGCTGATTGTTCTAGGCGCGGGGCTTCTAGCAAGTGGTGTCGTCGCACTGTTGAATAGAACATGAGTGATATTGAGCCCGACGAGCTGTTCCGAGCCCGGCTGCTGCGCGTGGTCGCCGAACTTGATCGACCGATGACACTGGTAGGGGTAGGGCCGCAACTCGATAGGATCGGTCGGAAGTACAATCGCTACAGGACCGGCGTGCCTCTCAAGGGTGTGTGAAAGAAGAAGCTTATGGCCACCATCCCCGATCGCAAGATCGAATTCTCCCCGCTAGGCGGCCACGTCACGCGTGACGGCTGCACGGTACAGGTTCACATCTACCGGTTCGCTGAGAGCGATGACGACTGGACCCTGGAGGTCGTCGACCACGAGGATGGCCACACCGTCTGGGAAGACACGTTCTCGGACGATCAAACGGCCTATGAGGCCTTCGAGCATGCGTTGAACGAGGATGGCATTCGCTCGTTCGTAGACGAACCGGTCAAGCACTGATCTCATCCACCGCCTCGTGGAAGAGCCTCTGCAAGGCAGCTAACAGCTAAGATCTACAGAGATCCGGCAGCGGCACTGATCCCGAACTGATTTCCCTTTTGCACTTAATGTTAAGCTGGCGGGCGACCAAGCCTGCAAATATGTCGCATCATAGTTATTGCATGCGACATCAATGCCTGAATACTTTTTTGAATATTTATGCGACGGAAAAATATGTGGTGACCCCGCTGGGTCAGCTGAATTCGATCGGATCAACCCGTGTCTAATTATTCATCCACCGAGTTGGCGGGCGATGTCGTCGCCGCCTACGTGTCGAACAATCCTGTTCCGGCAACCGAGCTGCCGGCGCTGATCGCCCGCGTGCACGGCGCGATCGCCAGTCTCGTCTCCGGGGCGAGCACCGTCTCGGCCGGCACGGACGCGTCCGTAGCCGTCGACAAGCCGAGCTCGGCCCAGATCCGTAAGTCGGTCCATCAGGACGGGATCGTCAGCTTCATCGACGGTCGGTCCTATAAGACACTAAAGCGGCACCTGACCGCCTATGGTCTCAGCCCGCAGAGCTACTGCGAGCGCTACGGCCTGCCGGCCGACTATCCGATGGTCGCTCGGAGTTATGCCGAGCGCCGCTCCGTGTTGGCAAAGGCGATCGGCCTCGGGCGCCCAGGTGCGATGGCTAAAATTACCCCGAAAGCCCGACGTAAGGCTGTCTGATCAAGCCTAGAGCTCCAACCTGATCGCCCCGCGATCACGATCTACGAAATGACGGGGCACTGCCCCGGAAGCCGCTAGCGTTATGTTCATCGGGGAGAACGGTAAGGTGTCGGGAATGCGCAAGGCTTTCACGATCGCCGCCTTCGTGATCGGCAGCCTCGATGCGCAGGCGGCCGGCGATCCAGTGTCCGTCCCCGCAAAGTTCGACGGCCGATGGGACTTGGAAGCGTCAACGGCATCCGGTGCCTGCCCAGCGACGACGCACGTTCAGATTGACGTGGCACACGGCATCGCGACGGCGACAGGGAGCATGTTCTACACGGTGAAGGGCGGCATCTCGTTGGCCGGCATCGTGCGGGGAACGATCGCAACCTTTACGGCCAAAGCCCTCGTGAACGGGGCGATTGATGGAGACGGCCTCGGTCGCGGCACGTGGCGGACACAGGAAGGTGGCTTGCTAAACTGTAGCGGCAGCTGGACCGCGCGCCGGGCTTGAAGACCACTCGCGTCACTACCCAAGGCCGTAAGAGAGCTGATGGCAGGGAAGCGACGCGGACGACGGAGGATCTACACGAGCGCTTGGGGGTGTAGCGAGGGCGTGCCGGAGTACGTGTCCGGCTTCAGCGGACAGCCGCTGTGCGATTTCCGATGCGACATGGATCGCCGAACGTCGGGCCTACTGTAAGCCCCGAGGATCATCACTCGCCCATGGCAAACCGGGCAGCGCTTCAGCTCCGACGGGTGATCAACGGCAGCCTCATCGAGACTGACGGCGCGCCATGCTCCGTCGAGCTGAACCTCACAGGTTCGCGCATTAGATATCGCCATGGATGTGAAATGCCACGTCACCGCGGCAACGGCCAGAGGAACGCTGCAACACGGAGCATGATTTGCGTGCCGGCTGAGCAGCCATATCATCACGGCTCGCCCGGCCTTGCATGTTCGGCGCCGTCTAAGCCCGAGGCGACGGCACCCCCCGCTCTATCGGCGGGATCACGTGCTTTCGGTCTGGAATTTAAGACCCTTCAATCGGAGCCGTTCTGTAGAGCGTCCGCAGCATCGCTGAGAGGTCCGAGAAGGACAGGCCGGCCTTCTGCACAACGCGGTCGGCTTGCCCGGCCAGCAGACGGAAGTCGTCCGCGGTGACGTCCTTGGCCGTCAGCACCACCACAGGAATATCGTACCACTCTGGGCGGGTGCGCAGCAGCCGCAGAAAGCCGAACCCGTCCAACTCCGGCATCATCAGATCGAGCAGGATCAGCCGGGGCTTGTGCTCGGCGACCGCTGTTAGGCCGGCTCGACCATCCACCGCCGTCGCCACCTGCCAGCCATCCCGAGTCAGCTGCGATGTCATCAACTCGCGCAAGTCCGCATCATCGTCCACGATCAGCACTGGACCGTCGTGGGGCTTTGGCCGGAACCGCTCCATCACCTCCTTCAGCTGCGCCCAATCGACCGGCTTCTGCAAATAGTCGGTGGCGCCTAGCGAAAATGCGAGGTTCTGCTCATCCAGAACCGTCACCATGATCACCGGAAGATCACCTAGCTCCGGGTCGGCGCGCAGCGTGCGCAGCACGGCCCAACCGTCCATGCGCGGCATAGTCACATCGAGCAGAATTGCCCGTGGCCGCCGGGTGCAAATTAACTCTAACCCGGCCTTTCCATCGGCCGCTGTCGCAACATGGAAGCCTTCTTTTGTCAGGAAGCGCGCAAGCAGATCGCGGGTCGCTTGATCATCGTCGATAACTAGGACCGCGCTCCCCTCCGCCTCATGGATCTCGGATCGTGCAGTCGTCGTCGATGATCCAGGAAGGGCCTGAGCTTCCCCGCCATCAGCTACGCTTGCCGGGAGCGTTAGGGTGAAGGTCGTACCCTCACCCTCGCGGCTCGCGACCGCGATGTCGCCGCCGAGCATGTGCGCGAACGCGCGCGTGATAGCCAAGCCTAACCCTGTGCCGCCGAACCGGCGCGTCGTCGATGCGTCAGCCTGGCCGAAACGCTGGAACAGCCGCGCCAGTTGTTCCTCGCTCATGCCAATGCCGGTATCCGACACCGCGAACACCAAGCTATCACCTGCCTCGTCCGTTTGCCTGTGAGCCGACAAGGTGATGCGGCCACCTTCCGTGAACTTAGCGGCATTGCTGAGAAGGTTGATCAGACACTGACGCAGCTTGGTCGCGTCGGTGTAGGCGCCTCCCAGCCCGTCCGCGAGATCCAAGCTGAGAGCATTGCCCTTCTTTTCCACCAGGGCCTCGACCGTAGCGGCCACGTCGCGCACGGTGGAGGCTACGTCGAGACTCTCCGGATAGACCTCCATGCGTTCGGCTTCGATTTTGGACAAGTCGAGTACGTCGTTGATCAGCCCAAGCAGATGGCGCGCGTTCGCCTCGATCTTCTTCATGTCTGGGAGCAGGTCCGCCTGGCCTGCGTCCTCCATTTCCTCCTGCAGCATCTCCGAGTAGCCAATTACCGCTGAAAGCGGGGTGCGCAGCTCGTGGCTCATATTAGCTAGAAACTCAGACTTGGCGCGGTTAGCCTCCTCCGCGGCCTCCTTGGCCGCCGCGAGCACGTGTTCGGAGCGCTTTCGGGCATCGATATCGGACACAACGACCACGCCGCCGACGAGCTTGCAGTCTAGATCCCGCATCGGCGCTCCGGCGAAGCTGACCCAGGCGCGCGAACCATCGCCGCGTTGGTAGTCAACCTCTAGCTCCGACTGGGGCTCGCCTTCGCGCACCACCTTGATCAGCGGCCACTCCCTCGGCTCGACCGGCCGGCCGTCTTCGTGGAAGCCAACCCAGCGGGCTGGTCCCTCACCGGATTGCGCGGGCAGTACCCCGTGCCCCAGTATCGCCTCGGCCCGGGCGTTGTAGCCGGTGATCCGGCCGGACGGGGCCTCGGCGATGAGCACGCCCACCGGCAGGGTATCAAGCACGGTCCGCAGCAGTGCCTCGCCCGCGCGTACCTGAGCCTCGGACAGCGCCGCCATGGTTACATCAGTGACGACGACACCAACGCCGTTCGCTGCAGGCCCTTCATCTTGGCGTAGCGGATAGAAGCTCATGCGGAAGTGGCGCGTTCCGCCCGGCGCGCTCTCACTCGGTACGTTCACAGGCACGTCGGCACTGACCAGACCATGATCACGCGCTGCCTCTAGCAGCGGGGTGAGCTGCTCTTCCAACTTCGGCAGCAGGGTCCAGATCGGCGCGCCGAGATCGGCCCCGAAGCCGCGCTCGCTCATCGTCGCCAGCGCACGGTTCATGTGACGGATCTTCAGATCGCCGTCGAGGAAGCCCAGGCCGACCGGGGCATTGGCGAGCACGCCCTCGAACAGCCCGCTGCTGCGCTGGCTCTCGCGGCGGCGGACGAGGGCGAGGCGCGCCAATAGCGCCACGGCGAGAGTGGCGCAGAGTAGGCTGCACGCGGTCAGGATAGCGTAACGCAGCCTGTCGCGGCGCTCACTCTCAGCAAGCGCTTCACCGGCGCGATTGTTCGCCGCCGCGGTCGCAGAGCGGATCGCGTCCATCAAACGCTTGCCCTCGCCGGTCGCGACCAGGGCGGTAGCGGCGTCGGAGCCTTGGTCGCGACGAGCTGTCACGACGCGATCGGAGAACGCTTTCTCCTCGTCAATCAGCTTGCGAACGGGGGCGAGCGCCGCGACGGCAGAGTCGGCGGACGTGCGATCTAGGACGGCGAGGTAGGCGACTTCGTCCCCGATGCGGTTGAGTGCGTCGGCGTAGGGTTCGAGGTACTCGGGCATGCCAGTTAAGGCGTAGCCGCGCATACCGGTCTCCAGATCCTTCATCGTCGAGAGCAAGCGGTCGCTGCGGCTGATCTGCTCTCTTCGTTGTACCTGCTCAGTACGGGCAGCATCGCTGGCCACGAGGTTCCAACCAGCTGCCATGATGGCTAAGGCGAGAAGCGCATAGGCCAACGGCGAAGTGCGCAGACCGACAAAGGGGCGCGAGCCATGCCAACCGGGACGTTGAATGAGCACCTGGGGATCATGCATGTGAGTTACCTATGCCCCTGCTGGTAGGGCACAGGATGGCCGTCGTTGCCAAGCAAGTAGCTTTCGAGCCTCAGGCCTGCAGCCACGAATAATGTAACCGGCCGCGACGAGCCGACTGACTGCATCCCGACCACGCTGCACACCCCCGACCGCTCCGCGGCGGATAATCCTGAGATGGGTTCGGGACCGGCCCCGGGGAAGCCTGGGTGTATCCCAGGCGTCATCGCGGGCGGGTGTTTCATCCGGTTAAACGCTCGTTCTATCAGACGAAACGCTGGTCTTAATGGGAGGGCAACGCATGCACACAGCGGTCTGTCCGCGCTGCGGCCTCACAGATTTCGGGACAACCGATCAGGGGCTGGCCAGCACCGCCGAATGGACGGAGGAGTTCATGCGCCTCTGCGAGCACGTGCACGAACGCCGTCACCTACAAGACCTGCGTACGCGCATGTGTCCGCACTGGGCCAAGGCTATGCAGGACGCTGTCGAGGCTGAGGCGCGTGGTCGGTGAGCAGCAGCGGCGCTTTCGTCTCCTACCTCCGGGTCTCCACCGAGCGGCAGGGCCGATCCGGCCTGGGGCTTGAGGCGCAGCGGCGCGCCGTGGCTGATTTCCTCGCGGGCGGCTCTTGGCGCCACGTGGCCGAACTGGTCGAGGTCGAGAGCGGGTCCCGAGATAACCGCCCTCGCCTCTCTGAGGCCATGGCGCTGTGTCGGCTCCACGGGGCGACGCTGGTGATCGCCAAGCTCGACCGGCTCTCTCGTGACGCCGCCTTTCTCCTGAACCTGCAGAAGGCCGGCGTTCGGTTCGTGGCGGCGGACATGCCGGAGGCGAACGAGCTTGTGGTCGGCATCATGGCCGTGGTCGCACAGGCCGAGCGCAAGATGATCTCGGCCCGAACCAAGGCGGCGCTGGCGGCGGCGAAGGCCCGGGGCGTGCGCTTGGGCAAGCCGAAAAACCTATCGAACCGTGAGGCCGGCCAGGTGCGCAGCCGGGCTCGACAGGCGCAGCGGGCGGGGGAGCGTGCCATGGATCTCGCCCCGGTCATCGCCACCGTGCGAGCCGAGGGTGCCGTGTCGCTACGCCAAATTGCAGCGGCGCTGAACGCCCGCGGCATCCCGGCTGCCCGAGGAGGGGTGTGGTCGGCCGCGCAGGTACGGCGGGTGCTGGCAGCGTGTCAGCCTGTCAACACGTTGACGTGTTGACAGGTCAGCGCGTCTTCATGAGGCGTCCTTTGCCCCTCTTGGCGAGAAGGTCGTTGATCGCCTCCATCATCACGTCCTGTGTGGTCATGTCGGTGTCGAGGCCCACCAACTTGATCATTCGGTAGACCTCGGGTTCGACCCACACGGTGATCCCGCGCGCGCCCTGGCGCGTGGCGGGGCGCTTGGTCTTAGTATTCTTGATAGACCGGGGAACCGCCGGAACCTGGACTGGAGCAGCCTCGGGAACATCCTCGGGCTCTACGACCGCGGAAGGCTCATCCCGGCGGCCGGTCGAGACGCTATCGGTCACGGCGGCTCGGAGGCTGAAACGAGGTGCGGCGCTCATCAGGCGGCCTCGATGTTGGCAGGCTGCGAGAGGACAAGGCCGATCTGATTGGCCGCCCACCGGAACAGATCCTCGATCTCCGTCGCCGCCCGCCCCGCAGGTTCAATTTCCTGAGCGGTCCGGCCCGGGATGAAGCCACGCGAATAGCTAACACGCTGGTAGACCGCGCCCGAGTAGACGGGAATGCCGCGTTCGCGCAGGCCGGCGCGCGCCTCCTCCAGATCGAACTCTGTTGAGGTGTTGCAGGCGTTGAAAACGACCCACGATGGCTTGCGGGCGATGGTCGTGAGGTCGTGGGTCTGCCCGATCGCGTCGATGTCGAGAATTGAGGCACGGCAGGGGATCAGCACGAGGTCGGACGCCTTGCAGGCCACGAGGGCCGGCCGGTCCGCATGCGGCGCACTGTCGATAATGAGGAGATCGAGGCCGCCGGCCGCAGCCTGGGCCTTCACGTGTTCGAGCTGCTCTGCCGATGTGACGACCGCCTCTGGGTGATCCTTACGGCGCTCGGACCATTTCCAAGCGGACGATTGCGGATCGAGGTCTGCGATCGCGACTTGGAGACCTGCGCGATGAGCCGCCACCGCAAGGTGCAAAGCCAACGTCGTTTTTCCGGCCCCGCCTTTCTGCGAAACGAGAGCGAGTGTGCGCATCGTGTTGACCTTCCGACGGGCTGACGGGCTGACGGGCTGACGGATCATCGCGGCAACAGGTTTACAGTTCATCACCACAACACGATGACGAGACAACCCGTCACCATCCTGACGCGACAAATTGTTGACACGTCAACGCGATGACCGGTAGCTCGGTCTGGACATGACCTTCTACGAGCCTTGCTTAGGAGTGTATGAGCCGATCAGACACCCCTCGCCCTTTCACCCGCTCAATCCTCCGGCGTGACGCAGGTCCCCATGAAGGCCTTCCGCTCCGGGCCCTCTCTAAGCTTCTGACTCTCCGCCCGCTGCCGGCAACGATCGAGCACCGCCGGGTCGACGGCTGACGCGGCTTCCTCACCTGCAGATGTTGCGCCTGAAGCAGGCTTTCGAGTCGGCTCGGCCGCGCTCTGTGCCTGTCCTGTGGTAGGAAGGCAGGCGAGGATGGCCAGAGCGGCTAAGAGCGCGAAGGAGCATCGCATGGGTGTCCACCAGTGCTTCTAGTGTCGAGCCACACCGTGAGCACCATCTGAGGCGAAGGTACAGCCCTGGGCCCTCGCCCGGATCATGGACCAGTCTGGGCACCGGGATCCGAGGACGGTGGTCGGGTACATCCGGCGGGCGAACGCCTTCAAGGGGCACTCGGGGAGCGGGTTTCTGTGAGCGATGACGCCGAAGGCCCGGCGCGGGCCAACCTGCCGCAGTACCCTGCGCAGACGCCTGAGACGGGGTTCGCGCTCGTGCTCGAACAGGCATGCCAGGCCTTCGAAACCCTACAGGCGATGGTCGGCGGCAAGCTTTCGATCGGCGATCCTAGCTGTCTGGATGCGAGACCTCCTTGGCATCTGCGACGATGCGAAGGGCGCGTTTGATGAGGCTTGGGCTGGGCGGTCTGTGGGTGGGATTGGCGAACGCGGGCTCAGCTTCGAGACGCTGGCGCAACACCATCTCGGGCGAGAGACCTTCGAGCACGCGCTGCCGGCGGCCGTTGTAGGCCGCGTTGAAGCCGCGCAGCACGATCTCCAGGTCGGCGTGGCTGTAGATCATGATGCCCAACACCTCCCGTTGCACCCGGCCGTTGAAGCGCTCGACCATACCATTGGTCTTCGGCGTGTACGGGCGCGTCTTGCGATGCTGCACCCCGTGCCGCTCGCAGGCGGCCTCGAAAGCATCGGCCGTGAAGCACGAGCCCCGATCGGTGAGCACGTGGGTGACCCGGAAGGGGAAGGCGTCGAATGCGTCCGTGAGGAAGGCCACCGCCGAGGCCGTTGTCTCGTCGTCCATGACCGCGAGGTGCACGTAGCGCGAGGCGCGGTCGATGGCGACGTAGAGGTAGCGTTTGCGGGTGGTGCCGTCACGGTCACGCAGTTTGGGCAGGTGCTTCACGTCGACATGGACGAAGCCGACCTCGTAGTTCTTGAAGGTGCCGTGCGGCTTCAGGGCCTGCTCGGCGGGCGGCAGCCGGTTGAGGCCCTCCGCCCTGAGGATGCGGTAGACGACGTCCCGGTTCAGGTGCGGCAGGAAGTGGCTGACAACGAAGGTCAGCGCATCGAGGGGGAAGCCGGTGGAGCGGCGGAGCGCGCACACGATGGCGCGCTCCTCATCGCTGGCGCGCCAGGGCAGCTTATGGGGTCGCGCCGAGCGATCCTGACAGGCATCGGGGCCGCGTTTGCGCCATTTGCGGATGGTCTCGGTTGAGACGCCGTAGCGCTTGGCCAGCACCCCGGAGCTCTCGGACGAGCGGGCGATCTCGGCGCGGACAGCCGGGGTGGTGCGGGCCTGGGGATGGATGGCGAGCATCAACGAGCCCTCCTGGCAACACGGCGGCGCACACCCTCGAACCGCCAAGCGTAGGCTTTGATCGCCCAGCGTGCCACATCCCAACGACGTTCCGCAACCAAACACCTAGCACTACTTTGGCAGATTGAGGGAACGCTGGAGGTTTTTGCGGATTCGCCTGCCACGGCCATGAGCGTGGGTGCTCGCGATGTCAGGTGCTGGCGGATGGCGTGAGGATCTGGACCGGTGGCTGCAGCCGTTCCTTG
>NZ_JAKSYK010000023.1:0-315 GCF_022829425.1 Methylobacterium sp. J-072
CCACGGCACGCAGCACGCAAGCCGAGCGCGACCAGTGGAGCTGTGCCACCCTCGGTCGGCCTACGTTGTGGGGTTCCTCAGGCGCGTATAGCACGAGCTGGTCAGCAGCTAACATGCGCACACCCCCCTCCATCTGCGGTGTTGGGTCGACCATCCGCCAGCAGGGCTCGGCCGAGAGGAGCGCCGCCGCCGGAAGAGCCGCTCCGATCACCACCGGGCGCATTCTTCCTCGTCGCGCCCCCCCCATCACGACCATCTTCGGGGCCCACCCTCCCCCGCAGAGGGGTGAGGGAGAGGCGCGTGTATTCGGCCGTC
>NZ_JAKSYK010000034.1:0-50439 GCF_022829425.1 Methylobacterium sp. J-072
TGCGCGTGCTGGAGCGGCCCGAGATCCCGCTCCACACCAACGGCTCGGAGAACGACATCCGCGCGTGCGTGACCAAGCGGAAGATCTCCGGCGGGACGATGAGCGAGGCCGGCCGCATCGCCCGCGACGTCATGCTCGGCATGAACCCAGCACAGCGCGTGCGTGCCGACCCGGAACTGACCGGCCCCATCCGAGACCACGACCGTGTCGGGCATCAGGCCGTGCGTGCGCAAGCGTAAGAGTTCCGGCGGGACGATGAACAAGGCCGGCCCCAGCGCCCGCGACGTCATGCTCGGCCTGATGAAGACCTGCGCCACACTCCGTGTCTCGTTCTTCCGCTACCTCGGCGACCGCCTCGGAATTCCAGACGGTGACGCGATCCCGCCCCTCCCAGACCTCGTCAGAAACGCCGCAACGGTCTGAACGCCCGGATATCTGCCCCGGTTACGTCGAACAGGCTCTAAGTCCTTGATAGGACGCGCTCGCTTGCGCGGAGCCGGTATCCCCTTCTGCGGCGAGCGCTCTAGGTAGCGGAGGCGCCCACGGCCACAGGCTCTTGAGGGGACCCACGATGGCACACGAGACACCCGACGCCGATCGCGCCGCCCGTGTGATCGCCGAGAACGTCTACGCGGCGTTCTGCAGGCGGGCGACGATGCCGAACCGCCCGTTGGAGGAGCAGACGATCCTGGCGCGGCTCGTCGAGGCGATCCGTCCCCAGATCGGCGGCGGCGCTCCGGGGGCGATCGTCGAGGCGGCCAATGCGGCGCTGTCCGCATGGGAGCAGCGCGATCCCGAGATTCGAGGGCCGCGCGTCGTCGCGGTGAGCCCGATCGATGGCGCGGTGACCGTCGGGTAGCGCTGGCGCCTCATCCCGGATGTCGGATCCGAAAACGCTTTGACGCTGCAGCCTCGTTTTCCGAGAGCCGGCAACCACCTTTCGGGATGATGCTTGCGCCGATGCCGCGCGGACGAGGTGCTGACGGTGAAGCGGTCGTGATCAGGGACCAGCATGCGTAAGGGGCGGTCGAAGTCTGGCTCATCGCAGCGCCCGCTGCCCGAGAGCCTGACGCAGCATCTCTCGGATCCGAAGATCAGGGTCCTCAGGACGCCGGACGGCCGGCGCCGGCCCTCGCGCGCGGCCGGAGCGGTCAGGAAAGTCTGCATCTCGCTGGTCACGCTGGCCGTCATCGTGCTGGCCGGGGGGCACCTCGTGCATGCGTGGTAGCCGATCCGCCCTCCCGGACGGGTCCCCCTGTCGGGCTTCATGCGTCCCGCCGGGGATCCCGGACGCGCGGCCTGCCGCGTCGAGCCCCGCACGGCAAAGGTCTGGCTGAACGCGCGCGGCTCCCTATGTCAGCCGCAAGGAGCCGTTCAACCCATGATCATGATCATCATCTGCTTCCTCGCGCCATGGCTCGCCATGTTCCTGCGCGGGAAGGTCATCCAGGGCATTCTCTGCATCCTGCTCCACCTGACCATCATCGGCTGGATCCCGGCGACGATCTGGGCCCTGGTGGTCACGCGCCGGGAAGCCGCCTGACACGCCACCCGCGACGGAGAGGAGGTGCTGATGCCGCCCAAGCTCACCAAGACGATCATCGGGGCGGTCATCGCCGTCGCCCTCGCGGCGGCCGTCTCCTACGGCTTCGTCAGCCAGCAGACGGCCGACCAGATCCAGACCAAGGCGAACCAGACCCT
Organism: Methylobacterium sp. J-072; assembly: GCF_022829425.1. Lineage (NCBI taxonomy): Bacteria > Pseudomonadati > Pseudomonadota > Alphaproteobacteria > Hyphomicrobiales > Methylobacteriaceae > Methylobacterium > Methylobacterium sp. J-072. The sequence goes on from NZ_JAKSYK010000034.1 coordinate 1,702, forward strand.
CCAGACCGACCAGACCGCGCCGAGCCCGGTACCGCAGCAGCCCCAGCCGGCGCCGGAGGCGAACCCGCAGGCCCCCACGCCGTCACCGCAGCCATCCGCGCCGCGGCCATAGCGTCACGGGGCGGAAGACGGGCGGAGGCGGGGCGCTCTCCGGCGGCTCCCCTCCCGGCCCGCGCACGGCGTTATTGGAGAGAGCCGGGTCCCGGAGACATCGAGCGTCCCGCTTCGAGCAGGGCTCGGATCTTGGCCGTCGCATGCGCGAGGATGTCGGGGCGCGCGTCGTCGTAGGACGTTTCCGTCAGGAAGCTTTGCAGGGCCTCCTCGATCCGGCCCTCGATCTCATCCATCACGGTCAAGCCGTTCGGGCCCTCCCGACGCAGATAGGCGTCCGCGAGGGCCAGATAGGCCGCGCTGGCGAGCAGAAAGGCCACGCCGTTGGCCTCCTGAGCCTGATCGGAGCCCGGCTCAGTATCGTTCGCCAGATCGTCCGAGAATTCATCGATCATCAATGCACGCTCTGCACGGAGCCCGTGCGGAGCATGTCTCAGTTACTGCGGCGCACACAGCTGCAAATACTGCGTATCGGCCTGACCATTTGGCTGATAATTCTATTCTAGATGTCGAAATTCCGCAGTAATGCGCCCCTTGGTTGTGATCAGGCTCAGGACGGGCTCGGGCCCCGCGCGCATGCCGGGGCGTCGGTGGCCTCGGTGCGCTACACGATTCCGCTGCCGTCGTAGGGCCAGGGCCGATCCAGATGCGCCGCGACCGCCGCCGGTTCGTCGCCGACCGCACGCACGGCCTCGGTCACAGCCTCGACCGGCACCTGCAAGCGGCGCGCCCAGTACGCCGCCGAATTCGGATCCTCGACATTCACGCGCTTGGGCTCTTGGGACAGATCGGACATGGCAGCCTCCGGCGGGAGAACCGCCGGGAGGCCTGCCGGTTCAGTCGCGGCCGACGTGACCGATCGATCACGACCTCGGACGGCGCTTACCAGCCGCCGTAGGACCGGCGCGGGCCGTCGTAGCCGCCGGGTCCCCGCTCATAGCCGCCGTATCCGCCGCCGTAGCCGTATCCCGGGCGGCCGCCATAGGCTCCGCGGGGTCCGCCATAGCCCCAGCCGCGATCGTTGGGACGGCAATGGCCCCACGGGTTCGGATGGAAGCCCGGGCCGCAGCCACCGGCGACGCGCTCGATCAGCCCGTCGCCGCCGGGCAGGCCATAACCGAACGGCGCCGCCTGCGCCGCCGTGGCGGTGGCGAGCCCCGCCGCGAGCGATGCGGCCATCGCGAGGGTCTTGAAGCGCACCATGACACGACCTCCTGAAACCGTCGGCCCGCTTGGCCGGACCGGATGCCAGGAGAATGGAGCCGGCTCCCTGAACCCGTTCTGGTTGCGTCGTTCATCAACCTGATGGTGAACTGAACGCGGTCGGATCGCGGTGTGGTTTCGGCAGGACGCAGAAAGACGGCGGGGCTCGCACCCCGCCGCAGGCCGATCCGATCGGATCCGTCGCGAGTCCAGGCTTGGACCTCAGGAGCCCAGCAGCATGCCGGCCGACCCGAGAAGGGTCATCAGCAGGCCGCCGACGAAGGCCCCGATCATCGCGTACGAGAAGGCTTTCAGCGCCATGCGGGGATGCCTGCGATCCGGATCAGCACCGATAGCCGCCGCTGGTCTGGCCGTACTGCTTCACGGGGCGCGTCTGCTGGTTGGCGTTGCCTTCCGCGGCCGAGCTCATCGGGCAGCGGTCGTAGACGGACCCCTCGTGGACCCCGAGCCCCAGGGTACCGGTGGTCTCGACCTCATAGGGGGTTAAGCCGGTCCAGCGCGCACCGTTGGATGCCATGGCGGACGAGATCGGGGCGACGCCAAGGACAAGCGCGGTGACGGCAGCGGCGATACGGGTCTTCATGGGTGAAACTCAGCTCCTGCAAACTACAGACCGGTCGTTCGGGCCTGTTTCGTCTTGTGCAAGACTAAGATGGTGCATCCCGCCCCAGCGTGACGTGCCGCCCCGCACGCGGTGCGACGGATTAAATGGCGGACGGCATTTGCGTGGGGTGGCGCAAGAGCGACGGGAGCGAACCGGCCAGAATCGGGAGGGGCATGAACCCAGGTCGGAAGTCCACGCGGCGCAGGCCCTGTCGTTGTGTCTGGAGAGGCGTTGGCCCTTCGACCGGCGCGGTCCGACATCTCGGTGCGGTCAGGTCGCTCGTCCCCGTAGATCGGGCAGACGGCTCGGCGAGAGCACTTGGAAAAGCCAGTTGCGACGGCGAATGGCCGCTAAGCTGGCGGAGACGGAGTCCGCCCAACCCAATTATGCCAGGAGATCCGAGAAGGTCCAAAATCGACCGATTTGCTATAGCCTATGAAGGGGATAGCAAGGTTTCGATACCAACGCGCTCGTCCAATACGATCCCGTAAGATCCACTTGCAGCCGACATGCAATGTGGGTCAAATTGTGGGGCAGGCGAGTTAGGCGGACCCGGTGATGGGCGGCAAGGGGCGACATCCCGAGAAGGCACTGACGACCGTCCAGGTGCGAGCGCTGAAGCACCCCGGCCGCTACGCTGATGGCCACGGCCTCTACCTCGTCGTCGACCCCTCGGGGGCTAAACGCTGGCTCCTGCGCATCATGGTGCAAGGCCGGCGACGCGACATCGGTCTCGGTGGCGTCGGTCTCATTAGCCTCGCCGAGGCTCGGGAGAAGACCCTTGCTTACCGCAAGACTGCCCGCGGTGGCGGTGACCCTCTGGCCGAACGCAAGAAGGCACTGGCGACGACCCCTACCTTCGCCGCGGCCGCCGAAATGGTTCACGCCGAACACAAGGCGACCTGGAAGAACCCTAAGCACGCGGCGCAGTGGATCACGACCCTCCGCACTTACGCTCACCCCCACCTTGGCATGAAGCGGGTCGACCAGATCGAGACCCCCGATGTACTGCGAGCGCTGTCCCCGATCTGGCTGACAAAAGGCGAAACAGCCCGGCGGGTGCGTCAACGGATCGGCACCGTGATGGACTGGGCAAAAGCGGCCGGTCACCGGAGTGGCGACAACCCGGTCGAGGGGGTGGCCAAGGGCCTTCCGAAGCAGGGCGAACGGGAAGAGCACCACGCCGCCCTGCCTTACGCCGACGTGCCAGCCTTCGTCGCGCGGCTGCAGGGTATAAGCGGTCAGGGCGAGATCGGGCGATTGGCCTTCGAGTTCCTAATCTTGACGGCGGCGCGCACTGGCGAGGTTCTGGGAGCGCGGTGGACGGAGATTGATGAGGCGGGAGCGCTGTGGATCGTGCCCGCGGCGCGGATGAAGGCTGGGCGGGAGCACCGGGTTCCGCTGAGTGGACGGGCATGCGACGTGCTGGCCCGGGCTCGGGCATTGGGTGGCAGCACCGCGCTGGTGTTCCCCGGACGCAGGGGCGATCGGCCGTTGTCGAACATGGTGTTCCTGATGGCGCTGCGCCGGATGGGGTCGTCAATCACGGCGCACGGGTTCCGGTCGTCGTTCCGGGACTGGGCGGCCGAGGCGACGAGCCTGCCGCGGGAGGTGGCCGAGATGGCACTGGCCCACACGATCGAGAACCGTGTTGAGGCCGCCTACCGGCGGGGCGACCTGTTGGAAAAGCGGCGCGACCTCATGGAAGAGTGGGCGCGTTTCGCCGCTAGCATGCAACCGCTCTGAATTTGGACCACAGTAACATGCATAGGCCGCGCAAATCCCGGAAGCGCTTAATCGACCGACGGAATCGCACGAGCGTTCGTCTGACACCTGAGGAGAAAGCGCGGTACCTTCACCTAATTTCAGAGGATTTTCTCGCCGATATGACGGCGACCGAGATAGCAAAAAAATACGGCATATCAACCGCATCGGTCTACCGGTGGCAACGGCAAAGTGACGATATTCAACGAGCGATGAACTCGGCCGCGCCCGACAGTCAAATTCGTATCGCTGACACTTTGCTGCAACTCTGCGGCGATAAAGATAGGGAGCCGGCAGCGACGCAGGAGGCGCTATTTCAGCTTCTCTGTTGGATCCGGTGGCCGTCAGAGCCCGGGTTTCATGCCCCTGCGATGATTAATTGCATAACATCATATGCCGCCCAGAAACTAGGGAGTCTAACAATAGCCGATCTTGATCAAAAACAACAAGATATAATTTATAAGTACTTGACCCTGGACCTCGTCAAGCGGCTGAGCTCACCGCAAGCTGCGTTTAACCCAGATTTTGAGATCGTGACAAACACAAAATCGCGTTATGACGATCGTCAATTTTACGCGCAGATTATCAATTACTTGATTTACAATGAGTCCTCCAGAACACACAGTCGCCGCCGACGTACGCTGGAGAAGCTAAAAACCCTCGTTGAGGCAGGGGCGTTTGGACCAGACTGGTCGATGTCGCGTCGTACTTTTGAGCACCAATGGCGTAGCAGAGCTTGCACTTTCCCCTTCCTCTATGTCGAGCAATACCACTCCCCATTCGACTGGTCATTGAACCCGCAAGATGACGATTTCGCTGAGAGCGTCGACGAGATCGTTTCCAATCTCGCCGACTTTCCAGTTTATCTGGGTCAGGTGAGGGGGGTGATGCAGCAGTTGCATAGGGTGCTTGACCCGCGGGCGACTCGCTTCATCGCGTTTCCCAAATTGCCAGGGCAAGTGGTAGTAATTCCCACGGTTGCTCCCGAACTCTCCGCCAACCTCCGAGCGAAAATCAACGAGTTAATTTCGTAGCTAACTCGTTGTAGCAGCTGCTTGTTTTTCTCGTGCGAGTTAATTTCTGACGTCAGCCACCTAGTTGTCGATCATCATACATCGGTCAGCACAAGCGGTGTTGGCAGTCGTTCGGCGGAGATAATTAATGTCAAGCTCAAGTGATAATAGGAACAGCCCTCCTGGTATGGTGTTTGAGGCGACTTGCTTGCGTCTCAGTCAGATCATCCATCCGCATGGCCCTTTGCCGATCAGCAAATCCTCCTGGTGGGCCGGGGTTCGGTCGGGCCGTTACCCGCAACCCGTGAAACTCGGGCCCCGTATCACCGCGTGGCGGTACGAGGACATTCGCAGCCTCGTTCAGGCGGAGGTTGCGTGATGAATGCCGGCGGCAGAAGAGCAAAGAAGTTGGGTAACTCGAAAATCTCTACTCGCAAAGCAAGTTTGAAGACCCCACGATTGGTCTCTGGTCTCGATGCTCTCAGAAGTATTTCTCTACCTAATCGACGGCACATTAAAGCGAAGCGTACCGACCGACCGGCCTTCCTCGAAAAGGGTGGTGTCGAACGGAAAATCGAACGTATCAAATCTCTGTTCAATAAAGCAGAAGGCAGCTACCGAGAGCGCATTGACATGCAGATCATCAGTTGCTTTGAAGTAGCAAGTCATCTCTGGGGCATTAGAAAAAATTGTGCCGATGTGCTTGACGGCGAATTCATGCGTCAGATTGAGCGTCGTCCGAGCAAGGGCGAGGCGTTGCGCTTCGTTCTATCCAAGGTACGTACAGATGCGAAAGAAGGGAGCTTGTACTACCGGGCGACTGAGCCCCTATTCCTGAAAGGGGTTACGTTGCCCGAACTGTCAAAAGCGGTCACCGATGCAGGGGGATACAGAGCGCTCGCAGCTCAGCACGTGAAGTTTCCTCGCAGGTCGAAGCAGCCCAATAATGAGGTCGCATCCGATGCGAGCGACGCATCCGGCGATGATAATGCCAAAGATCAAGCAAAGGATGACGGTAAGACCGATTACGGAACGAGGGATGAGCAGCAAAACTATCCGGTCGTCAAAACCTTCAAAGGCACGGAGGTAGTCCACTGCAAGTTCGACGGAAACGCCAGAGACATGACAAGACTCGTAACTGGCAACTGGTTCGGCGTTTGTGGTCGCGTCCTGGGAGTGGTCGATGGTCGGCCGATCATAGAATTTTTCGGGCACACCCTTCTCGATTGATCGGGGGGCGCTCACGCGCCCCCTACTCCGTTCGAAGAGTAATACTCTGGAACAAGGTTGGGTGGTTAGGAAAGAAAACCCGCGGTGAAGGCCTCCCCATCCAACCCCCTTTCGCACCGTGCGAAAAATGCCAGCGTGACTCAACTAACCGCTCGCGTCCTCGGCGCTGCCCCACAGGGCTCCCTGTGGGGCAGCTGAGCCCCCTCGCTGATTACCAAGCACCAAGCTCTGCGTCGTTCCCGATGCCCCTATCGCATCTCGCCCGAGGTCCGCGGGAGGATGACGAAGCCGTCGACGCCGATCGCGGCGCGGCGCTGGACGGTCTTGTAGCCGTAGGCGACGACGTAGCGAGTCCGGGTCTCGATGCGGGCGAGGTGAAGCCGGAGCAGCGGGTGCTCGCCGTGGATGTAGAACTGCAGGTTCTCGTCGAAGTGGTCGTGGATGCTTCCCTTTAGGCGCCGTTCCGGGTGAAAGAGGGCGACCCCGTGGAGGTGAAGTCCGTCGTTGACCCGCACCTCGCCGAGGAGGTGTTTCTCCTGCTTGGCGACGGGGTAGTCTGGTGCGGCGACGATGATTGGCAGCTTGTCACGGTTCCGGGGAGCATTGGGCCGGTGGAAAAGGCGGGTGAGCAGTGTGGCGTACACCCGGCACAGCTCCTGTTCCATCACCCGCAACTTAGCCGCTTCAGATCCAGGGATGTGCTTGAACATTAGGGTGATGAGGTAGCCTTCCCAACCTGCATCCATCTTCTCCTTGCAGTAGGTGCCCCAAGCTTCGATGTAGGCTTTGCGGGTGGTGAAGCTGTTCGTATCAGGCATCGTCATATCAACTGTTCCCATTTTCATTTAGGCAATAGTCTGTCATATGCACTGCGGGTTCGCAGTGCATTGGATCGTCTGATGAAGTAGGGTCGGCTCGGCGGGCGCTTCCACGCGTTGCTTTGGCCTACATTTTCAATTGGCTTTTACGAGTCGAGGCCCGGCGCTTTCCCGCAGACGAACGGGATCGAACGGGGACGGCAGCAAGCCACCCATTCCTGGGAAGCCCGTCTGAGGCATTTCGTGGCTTTGAAAAGCGAGTGAACTGTTCGGTCAGTCGTTGCGCCAGTGGTCGCAGACCGACGCTAGAGCGTTTTCGGTTTAATCTGGCTCATATCCTGCGGCGGCGAAGAAGTTGGCGCACTCGTCGGGTGTGACGGTGTCGACGAGGCGTCTGATGGCCGACCACAGACCCTCGACGGTCCGCTCCGCGGCCTTGCGCAGCAGCGCTTTCAGTTTCGAGAACGCCATCTCGACGGGGTTGAAGTCGGGGCTGTAGGGCGGGAGGAACAACAGCCGCGCGCCGGCCGCCTCGATGGCAGCTCGCACGGCCGGCCCCTTGTGGCTGCTGAGGTTGTCCATGACGACGATGTCACCGGGAACGAGCTCGGGCACCAAGACGCGATCGACGTAAGTCTGGAAGGCGTCCCGGTTGATCGGCCCATCCAGCACGAACGGGGCGGTGATCCCGGACAGGCGCAGGCCTGCCACGAAGGTCGTGGTCTTCCAATGGCCATGCGGCACGGGCGAGCGCAGCCGCTCGCCGCGCGGTGAACGCCCGCGGGTGCGGGCCATGTTGGTCGCGGTCCAGGTCTCGTCGAGGAACACGAGGCGGGCCGGATCGAGATCGGGCTGGCCCTCGAACCAGGCCTCTCGCGCAGCCCTCACGTCCGGTCGATTCTGCTCGGCGGCGTGCGCTGTCTTTTTTTGTACGTGAGATCGCGCGCGTCGAGGAACGTCCAAAGGGTGCCGAGCCCGACCGTCAGATTGTGCGCGTCTCGAAGCCGGGCGCGCATCTCCTCCAGGGTGATGTCGTCCTGCGCGTCGATCAGGCCGCGCAGGAACGCTTCGTGCGGATCGAGCTTCGAGCGGCGCGCGCGTCCTTGCGGACGGGCAGCCACCGTCCCGGTCGTCGCGAGCGCGGCCATCCAGCGGATCGAAGTAGCGACACCGACCCCAAACCGCGCCGCCGCCTGCCGGCGCGAGGTCGTGGCGGCGGCTTCCACCACCCGATCGCGCAGATCCTGACTGTAGGGCAGTCCCATCGGTCGCTCCTCCTCCAGAGCGATCAGTGAATCAGCCCGACAGTCTCGCGTGAACCCCGCCGCATCGACTCAGGGCAAACCGAAAACGCTCTAGCGGGCCGGAGGATCTCCTGCGCTGGAATCGGCCGGCGATGCCGACCGGTCAACCGCACATGATCTGCTCACCCGTCATCCTTGTGCCGGTGGAGGGCGGCGGGAACTCGTAGAATATGGACGGCGATCGATCAAGGCGCCACAACCAAATGGATTCGACATGATAGATTATATTAACTCACCAAAAATTGATGCGCTTCTCTGGAGTTACTCTGTGAATTCAACGGCGCCGAGCCAATGGAGGCCGTTATGTTGACGGCAGGGGTCATGCGACGGTTGTCCAGCTATCTTCATCAAGTGGGGGGTGTTGGCTGGATCGAGGCATAGAGTTCACCCGAGTAGTCAGATCCTCGACGGTCCGGCCGCACGCGTCGAGGTACGCGTGCGGCCGCATACTCGTTGCGGACTACAGCAGGCTGGTGCCGTCGGCACGTTTGGCGAAGTCGAAGGGACTGACCACCGGTCCCGGTTTCAACCATCCCGCTTCCCGGCACGCGGAGATCATGAGTCCGCACTGCATCGCCAACTCAGCCATGGCTACGAACGGGCCGAGCGCATCGGCGAGCTGCAGGACCCGCGCCCAGGTCAGACGCCGGAGCCCGTCGGCGGCGCGGCTGGCCTCGCACGACAGCAAGCTGGCGGCGCGCGCGATGAAGGCATCGTAGTCGGCTTCTGGTTTCGCCCGCAGTTGCCCCGCGTCAGTGTAGCCCTCAAGCATGACGCTGCTCATGGCCGCCATCTCAGATGCCGCCTGCAGCGGACCGATCGCCTCAGCGCGCAGCTGTATGCACCGTAAGATTTCGCCCGGCAGAGGATGAATGGGCCGATCGCATCCAGGCTTCGACGTATACGTGCGGCGATTGCTTTTCTTGGTCATCGTGTTGCTCGCTAAACTGGAGTGCGGCTGTGCATCCCTCGAGCTTTTACGAGTCTGGCCTCGGACACTTCGGGCCGAGATGGAGGCGGACGCCAAAGCGCTGACGTTGTTAGCGGGTCCGTATCACTTGACTCGCACATAGATCCACTCTGGCTTGACCGGATCCTTATCGATCACGCCATCCACACCACCGGCGCCGATTTGCCGATCAGTGTCTTGTCGAGGTCGTTGACGGATCCGCTTCTTGATGCACCTCGGTTCTGTAATGCTGTCTCGAAGAGCAGCCAAAGGCCGAGCCTAAGCGTTTCGATGCTGCTGCGGCACGACCGAGGCAGGGGCGGCTTACCTAATGCTCAAGACACACCGCAGCAGCGGGTTTGTGGCCGTTCCAAACCGTATGCTCATGATCACCGCGATTGCATGTGCGGTTGGTTTAGAACAAAATACGAACATGCCAACGCGTGCAGCGGGCGCCTTCGTGGGCAGCGCCATGTCACCTCCGTGTTCCGGCCGCACGCTGTTCTTTTTTGAGAAGCCCTCGGCGATGCGTCAGTTGCAGCGCTTCCTCCGCTCGCTGAATACGGTCTGCGTGGCCGCCGAGGGACACCTGCTGTCGGCCGCTGAGCCGGGCAGCATTCCGGCCCGAATGGGAGCCCTGGCGCTTCGACGGGCTGTCCATCTAGCTTGCCACGATTCCGGTCAAGCGAACATCCCGGCAAAGACCGACCGCATGTCCGGCACCGACTCCAAGTTCTGCACGGAGACCACGATCCGCTCGGCTCTATCGCGCGGCAGACCAGCAAACTCCGCGCAGTCCTTGAATTTGCGCACCTCGTCTTCAAAGCTCATTGGATTCTGCGGACTGCCCCGGGCAAAATCGTCCTGGCCCGAGAAAATCCGCCCGTCCTTGAGCCGGACGGTGACAAGGCTGCGCATCTTGTCCGTTCCCGCCGCGTCGGCCGCTGGGTCGTTGTAGAAGTCGATCCGCTCAACCATCGCCCGCAGGTCGGGGCGGCTCACCACATCGTCCTGGAACTGTGCGAGTCCCGCCCTCCCCAGCACGAGGAGGACGGCCATGCAGTACTCCATGCTGAACTTACCTTGCGGGCCCGTCGTCGGACGATGGTGGATCAACGTGTTCAGCATCTGCCGGTTGGTGCCAACCCGCACTCGTTCCACGTCCTCCGGCTTGATGCCGTGCTGTGCGATCAGCCCGGCCATTACGTCCATCGCAGGGTGGGTGAGCGAGCCGGATGGGTAGGGCTTGATCGACACGCCGGGCGAGAGGAGCGACCACGGCCGGCCAAACCGACCCACGATCGCCACAGTGTCAAAGCCGCCGCCGAAGGACGCAAAGAACCCGCGCTTGGCCTCGAAAATGTCTTCGGCCGCCGTCCATCCAAGCGCGGCAAGGTCAACGGCGGCGATCCCGGCCTCGGCGGCGTGGCCGGCCTGGAACGGCTTGGTCATGGTGCCGAAATTCTCGCGCAGGCCGCCGGCCTCCGCGCCGGCCACCCCGAAGGCGTTGCGCAACTGCTTGGCGTCGAGACCGCGCAGCTTCCCCGCGGCCGCCGCCGAGCCGAACACCCCGCACATGCTGGTGGAGTGGAAGCCGCTCTCGTAGGAGCGAGGCGCAATCGCCTCGGCGAGCTTCGTAGCGACCTCGACGCCGAGATGGTAGGCCAGCATGAAGTCGCGGCCGGACTTAGCCAGCGCCTCCGCCACCGCGAGCGCGGCGGGCAGGTTCGGTACGGTTGGGTGAGTGAGCAGGCCGTAGACCCGGTCCTTGGCCACGGCGAGCTGGGTGTCGTCGTAGTCGTCAGCGTGGATGGAGACGCCGTTGGCGAAGGCGGCAAAGCGTGGGCCGGCGTGCAAATTGGTACCAAGCACGGTGGCCGGTCCGTTCAGTACGCCGATGTCGGCGAGGTAGCGGCGGACGATCGGACCGGTCTCGGCCTTCTCGCCGGCGATGGCGAGGCCGAATGCGTCCAGGATGTGCTGCTTGCCGAGCGCGATCAGCTCCGGCGGCAGGTCCTCGTATTGGGTCGAGACCACGAATGCTGCGGCCTCCGCCGTCACTTCCGGGGCGGGGGACTTGTGACCGGCGGCCGTATTAGGATCGGCCGCTCCCGGGCGGACCTCCGCCCGGGGCTCGCCGCCCGCCGCCCACGTGCGTCGGCCCGTCCCGGCGAGAGTCGCCGCGGCCCCGATCGCTGACAAGCCGGCCAAGAGTTGCTTGCGGTTGAGCATAATCCATCCTCCTCGTCTCTACGGGGCTGGCTCGGGCGGCCACTCGCACCGTCTCTTTGAACGACCACAACTAATCCAATTTCGATTGTCGATCAGAGATGGCCCTGAAGCAGGTACTTTCGCAGGCTATGGGCGCCTACGTCTGCCGCGTAGATGTTACCGTGCTCATCGGCGGTGACGCCGGACGCCGATGACCCGCGCACCACCGTACTGAGATCGGCCGGGTCGGGGATGAAGGCTTTCAGCGTCCCGTCCTTAGCGCTGCCGACGATGATGCCTCTGATCAGGCCCTTCGTCGCCGTCGGGTCATTTTGCGCCGCACCTGTATAGGCGGGGTCTGGATATGCCGTCCCGGCGTAGATCGTGTCGTCCGCGCCAACGAACACCGAGTTCACTTGGCCGAATTGCGGCCAGGCGGCGATGAGCTTGCCGTCTTGGTCGAACACCTGGATGCGCTTGTTCTGACGGTCGGCCACGTAGACGTGCTGTTGGGATCCGCCGATACAGATATCGTGCGGCCCATCGAAATCACCCGGCGCCGACCCCAGCTTGCCCCAACTTTTGATGAAGCGACCGCTCTTATTGAATTTCATGATTCGAGCGTTGTGGCGCGCGTTTGGGTAGTGGCCGTCCGAGACGAAGATGTCGCCGTTGGGCGCGACGGCGACGCCGGATGGGCGGTCGAAAGTGTCGGAGCTGCTGCCTGAGATCCCCTCCTTGCCCAGCGTCAGCAGCACCTTGCCGGTCGGACTGAGCTTGAGGACGTCCTGGCCCATTACCGCGCCGTCAGCGTTCGTTGCGGGCAGGCCAAGCACAGCCGCTTCGTCGTTGACGTCGGTGACCAAGAGGTCGCCCTTCTCGTCGATGGCGAGGCCGTGTGGGTAGGCGAGCAACCCAGCGCCGAGGCCAACCAGCAGCTTGCCCGACGGGTCGAACTCCAGGATCGGCGGATAGTCTTTGTAGGCACCGAGGCAGACCGCGCTACCGGGCGGCGTGACGGCGAAGCAGCGGTGGAGGACCCAGATGTTGCCGCGCGGGCCGACCTGCACCCGGCTGACCTCGCCCCAGCGCCCGCCGTTCATGCTCTCTGGCAGCGTAGGCCAATCCTCGACGAGGCGGTATGGGTTTGGCAGATCGGTTGGCTGCAAAGGCTGAGCCTGCTGGGCCTGCGCCGGGCAGCCAAAAACGAACGCGCATATGCCGAGCATGACTCCGCGCGGCATTCGACTGCGACGCCACAGATTCATCGGATGCATCGCTGATCAACTGCCCCACCCTTTTGGTGCGGCTCGCCCCGCTCGCAAGAGCGATAGTCTTACCGCCGCACCACGCCCTCACAATTACAATCCGGCGAAGCTTTGGATCACCGCAGTATTCGGTCTCGCTGCGGGGACATTAACTTCGCCGGAGGCGATGAGCACCCGACCAAGCCGCCTTGACGGCCTGTGCCATCAACGCCGCAGCCTTTCCCGCTCCAACTATGACCGAGCGACCATGAAGCGGCTCCGATAGATGCCGGGCAAGGCTAGCGGCGGGATCAGACACGGCGCTCGTCTTACTCGTTGTCGCCCTGAACGGCAGCGATCACCGCGTCCGTGACCTGACGGGTGGTGGCCTTGCCGCCAAGGTCAGGCGTGTGCAGGCTCGGATCGGCGGTGACGCGCTCGACCGCACGCATCAGCCGGTCGGCCGCGGGCTTCTCGCCGAGATGCTCCAGCATCTGACAGGCGGTCCAGAAGGTCGCGATCGGGTTGGCGATGCCCTTGCCGGTGATGTCGAAGGCCGAGCCATGGATCGGCTCGAACATAGACGGGAACGTGCGCTCCGGGTTGATGTTGGCGGTGGGCGCGATGCCCAGCGAGCCCGCCAGCGCGGCCGCGAGGTCCGACAGGATGTCGGCGTGCAGGTTGGTCGCCACGATGGTGTCGAGGGTCTGGGGCTTCACCACCATGCGCATGGTCATCGCATCGACCAACATCTTATCCCAGGTCACGTCCGGGAAGTCGGCTGCGACCTCGGCGGCGATCTCGTCCCACATCACCATGGCGTGGCGCTGAGCGTTCGACTTGGTCACTACCGTGAGCAGCTTGCGTGGGCGGGACTGGGCGAGCTTGAACGCGTAACGGATGATGCGATCGACGCCGCTACGGGTCATCATCGACACGTCGGTGGCGACCTCGTTGGCGTGGCCCTGATGGACGCGTCCGCCGACGCCCGCGTACTCGCCCTCCGAGTTCTCCCGGACGATCACCCAGTCGAGTTCCGGACCGGTGACGTGGCGCAGGGGACTGGTGATGCCGGGCAGGATACGGGTCGGGCGGACGTTGGCGTACTGGTCGAACGGCTGGCAGATGGCGAGCCGCAAGCCCCAGAGGGTGATGTGGTCGGGCACGTCAGGCGCACCGACCGCGCCGAAGAAGATCGCGTCGTGGTTCCGGATCTGGTCGCGGCCGTCCGCGGGCATCATCACGCCGTGTTTCTTGTAGTAATCCGAGCCCCAATCGAAATGGTCGAACTTGAACTTGAACGTCCCGTTTTTCTCAGCCAGGGCGTCGAGCACTTCGATACCCGCCGCAATGACCTCAATGCCGATGCCGTCCGCGGGGATGGCGGCGATGTTGTAGGTCTGTGTCATGACGGATCTCCGTGCGTTTGGAAGGGTCTAGGAACGAGGAACGTTCAGCGGGCGACGGCGCCCGTGGGTTCGGCACGCCTCCCCGCGCGAGCGACGAGGAGGGTGACGACGGCGGAGAGGACAAGCAGCCCAGCCACGAAGATCAGGCCGCCCGTGAAGCTGCCGGTCCGATCCTTGATCCATCCGATCGCCCAGGGGCCGACGAAGCCGCCGAGGTTGCCGATCGAATTGATCGTGGCGATGCCCACCGCCGCGGCCGAACCGGACAGGAACATCGTCGGCATGGCCCAGAGGGGTGGCTTGGCCGAACTGATGCCGATGTTGACGAGGGTGAGGGCCGCGACGACCGCAAGGGTCGAGGACGCTCCCCCAGCCAGCATCAGACCCGCCGCCGCGACGAGGCAAGCGATAACGACGTGCCACGTGCGCTCGCGTGTCTTGTCGGAGTGCCGCGCCCACAGGATCATGGCGATGATCGCGATGGTTGGCGGAACGCCATTTAGGAAGCCGACTGCCATCGTGGACAGGCCGAAGCTCTTGATGATTTGCGGAGCCCAGATGCCGAGCGTGTACAGACCGGCCGAGGTGCCGAAGTAGATGAGCGCGAGCGCCAGGACGCGGGGGTCGCACATACCGGCTACGATCCCGTGCTCGGCAACCACTTTCTTGCGCGCGTGTTCCTCGTTCATCTCGGAGACCAACCACGCCCGCTGATCGTCAGGGAGCCACTTCGCCTTCTCGGGACGGTCGGTCATGTAGAACAGCACGATCACGCCGAGGATGACGGCCGGAACGGCCTCGATGATGAACATCCACTGCCAACCGTGCAGACCGAGGATGCCCTCCATCTCCAGCAGAGCGCTCGACAGCGGCGAGCCGAGCACAACCGAGATCGGCGCGGCGGCCATGAACAGTGAGACGACGCCCGCCCGGTAGCGGATCGGGAACCAGTAGCTCAGGTAAAGGATGATGCCGGGGAAGAAGCCTGCCTCCGCAGCGCCGAGCAGGAACCGCAGGGTGTAGAAGCTGTACTCGCCTTGCACGAAGGCGAACGCAAACGAGATGATCCCCCAGGTGATCATCACGCGGGCAATCCAGAGCCGCGCACCAACCTTGTCGAGGACTATGTTCGAGGGAACCTCGAACAGGAAGTAACCGAAGAAAAAGATGCCCGCTCCGAAGCCGAATACGGCTGACGTGAAACCGAGATCCTTGTTCATCGTCAGCGCGGCGAACCCGATGTTCACCCGATCGATGAAGGCGATGAAATAGAGCAGGCAGATGAAGGGGACCAAGCGCCACGAAACCCGGCGCATGGTCGCTTTTTCAAGCGACGTGTCCATCGTTTCCTCCTGCCGCCGGGATGCTCCGTTGATTCTGGAGCGCCATCTTCCATGCAAGCTAGAATACGGTTAGGTGCCCTAAATCGCTGTGTCAATCCTCGTTCCTCAAAAGGCATGGAAGATGATATGCGTGCTTCAACGGGGGAAATGAAGAATGGCGCGGGTGCAAGCCGAAGTACGGCCGGACACGGAGGAGAGCGAGAAAAAAACCTCACTCGTCGATGACGCTTATGCCGCCATGCGCGCGGCGATCCGCGAAGCCAGCTTCGCACCGGGCTACCAAGCCTCCGAACAGGAAATCGCGCTGCGGTTGGGCATGAGCCGCACCCCCGTGCATGAAGCTGCGATCCGACTCCAAGAAGACGGGCTCGTACGGGTGCTGCCGCGTAAAGGCATTTTGATTCTGGCGCTCGCGCCCGATGATGTGCGCGAGATCTACGACGTGATCATTGGCATCGAGGGCCGTGCAGCAGAACTCGTTGCTATGCTTCCGGAGGTCGAGCGGCTCGCCGCCGCGAAGGTCCTCGATGTCCACACGGAAGCGATGGCGGACGCGCACAAGAGCGGAGATTTGCCAGCGTGGGGCGAGGCGGACGGTGCGTTTCACGCGGCGCTGATCCAGCACGCGCGCAACGGCCGGATGAGCCGGATCATCCAGGCAGTTAACGACCAGTCCCACCGCGCGCGGATGCTGACGCTCAATCTCCGCCGGGGGCTCGACGCCTCGATCATCGAGCACCGCAAGATCATCGAAGCCATTCGCACAGAAAAACCTGTCGAGGCGCTGGAGGCTGCACGTCTGCACCGTATCCGCGCACGAGACGATCTACTTCCGATTCTCAAGAATTATGGGCTTAAGCACCTGTGAAAGTGCTTGTGGCCTACGGACAACCGGCATCAAATACAAGCTTATGCAGTCAATTCTGCTGCTAAAATCCGTTCTTATTTGAGTGTGTACTTCCAAGCATTAGCGCGGAAGCGCGCAGATGCGGCGCCGTTATAAATCACATAAATCTGATGTCGGCTACATAGTTGCAGAATTTCAGTAGCGACCTTTGCATTGTTCAAGGCAAAAAATCTTACCTGTGCGGGATAGATCTGCAACAAGCGGCAGGTCGCACGCAATCAAATACTTAAATTATTTAATCAGCAATTACTCAATCAACTCGGCTACGGCATTAAAGTCGGTCGAATGCAGATCGTGATAGGGATAATGGCTAAATTTTTGATCCGTGTGAGCAATCGCGACATTGCCGTGTCCGTACTGTGCGACGTTTTTGGAGGAGTTCAGGAACGGCCCGGAGATGTACGAACCCAAAAAGGACATTCAGTACCGATAGGATGGGTGGTGGGGCTCGGCTCCGCCGCGTCCCGGGGGCAGCCAGTGGCTCGCCATCGGTCGCTATCCCTCCGGCTAACGTGTCGAAGGGGCAGGCTTAAAGCTCAACAAAGGGAAAGTGGCTCGGCCGCGTCGCGAACATGCTGGTTCATCGAGGCGGTGGTGACCGTATCGGATTCCGGCCGCGGGATCGGCGGGGCGTGCGGTGACATTCAGTCCAGCGGAAGCGATACTCTCCTGAAGAAATATGGGAGGCGTTTGTGATGCGGCTCAGGATGGCAGCTATATTGGTCGGATTGTTCTCAGGGCTTCCCGGTGCGGCTTACGCGCAGTGGGCGATTCCAGACGGTGTCAAAACCGCGGAGGTGCAGGGTTATCCGCTCGCCTACCAAGAGGCTGGATCCGGCGAGCCGGTCGTGCTGGTTCATGGGTCGCTCGGTGACTACCGAATCTGGTACGCGCAGGTACCGGTGCTGTCGAAGCAATACCGCGTCCTATCCCTCAGCCTGCGCCACTACTATCCCGAACGCTGGGATGGTGTCGGTGAGGATTTCTCCATCGCTCAGCACGCGGTTGACGTGGCCGCCCTGATCCAAGACCTTAACCTTGGGCCTGTCCACCTGCTCGGCCATTCACGGGGTGGAGCCGTGGTTCTGACGGTGGCGAAAGAGCACCCGGAGCTGATCAAGACCCTGATCCTTGAGGACGCCAGCGGCATGGAGGGGCTTCTGCCAGAGACGCCTGAGACCAAAGCCATGGCCGGCGAAGTGAAGGGTTTGGTGTCGACGCTACGAGCCAACCTTGCGGCCGGAGACAAGGAGAAGGCGGGTCAAGAGTTCACCGACGGGTTGAATGGGCCTGGCACCTGGGCCAAGCGCTCTACTCTTCAGAAGGAGATCCTGCTCGACAATCTCGGCACCGGGGTCGACAGCGGCGAACGGGGAAACATCGCCTGCTCCGACATCGCCAAGTTCAGCTTCCCCGTCCTGACGCTGACCGGCGAGCGCAGCCCGAAACGGTATCCGGAAGGATTTGCCGCGGCCCGGAAGTGCAATCCTGCGATCCCGGCTGCGATCGTGATCCCGAACGCGGCCCATGCGATGAACCGGGACAACCCCGAAGCCTTCAACGCCGCCGTGCTGGCGTTCTTGGCGCAGCACCAAGGGCATCCACCGGCGAGCCGCTGAGCCGGCCGCGTAGCTCGCGCACGACTTACTCGGCTGGTTCGTCTGCGATCGAGGGGAGCCGCCCTCATCCCCGACATGGTCACGGCGCCTGCCTGTCCCGCCGTGCCGCGAGGATCGTCTCCGCGGCAGCCTGAAAGGCGAGCGCGGCATCGACCCCGTCCATGGCGTATTCCGGCCAGCGGACGGGAGCCATGCGGACGGCGAGCGTGACGCCGGCCGAGAACGTGGTCGCGATCGCGTCGTTGCGCGCGCTGAGCCAGGTTGCCTTGATCAGCGGATTGGTGTCGTGGCGGAACCGCGCCAAGCTGCCCGCGGTGAGGTAGGCGATCACCGTCGCACTCGCGGCGGAGAAGCCGAGCAGCCCGGGATCGATCGGTCGCGGATCCGCTACCTTGTCCCACAGGTCGTAGAGCGTTTGCAGGCCCCCGACCGTCAGGACGGCGGCGATGAGGTAGGCGGACAGTTGCTCAGCCCGTGCGCCGCGCCCGAACACAAACGCCGCCACGGCGTTCAGCAGGACCGTGTAGATCCAGTCGAGCGCATCCTTGAGGAACTGGGCCGAGCTGACGGAGAGGGCGTACGTGACCTGTGCGGCGGCGAAAATCGCGATGCCGATCGCGATCGCCCAAACCGTACGTTTGTAGGCCCGCCCGTGTTCGTCGAGCGTTCCACTCACGACGCCGTCAGTCATACGGATTCCATCCCTGAACCTTCCGACAGGCCAAGCGCGCTCAGGACGCCACGGCGAGGCGCGTGAAGCTCACCGCGCTCGCAAACCCAGCGAAGGCCGCCCCAAGCCCCATCGCCAAGGCTGGACCGTGCGCTTCCGCGATCGCGAAGCACGCCGCAACGAGGGCGGCGCCCAGGGTCTGACCGAGCAGCCGCGCCGTGGCGACGATGCCGCTCGCCCCGCCTGATCGGTTAGCTGGTGCGCTCGTCATGATGGCGCGCAGGTTCGGGGCCTGGAAGAAACCGAACCCGGCCCCGCAGATTGCCATCCGCCAGATGATGTTCGGGACACTGGGATCCGCGGGCAGCAGCGCGAGCAGCCCCATGCCGAGCGCGAGGCCGGCAAGCCCGATCCCGCCGAGCAGGCCGGGCGCATAGCGGTCCGAGAGGCGGCCGGCTACCGGCGCCATCAGCGCGACCACCAATGGCCAGGGCGTCATCAGGAAGCCGGTTTCGACCTGCGAGCGGCCGAGCGTGTGCTGAAACAGGAACGGCAGCGAGACGAAGGCGAGCCCCTGCGCTGCGAAGGAGCATACAGCGGTCAGAGCTGACAACGCGAACAGCGGGCGCTTTAGGAGATCAGCGGCCAGCATCGGCGCCGGGTGCCCGGCCTGGCGACGCAGGAGCAGGGTGAAGCAGGCGAGCGCCCCGCCGACTTCCAGGAGGATGCGCCAAAGCGGCCCCTCGTGTGCGGCCTCACCCAACCCGAGCACGAGGAGCGCGAACGCGGCGGCGTTGAGCAGCGCGCCGGCAACGTCGAAGTTGTGCCCGGAACGTCCGGTCTCCGGCAACGCGGTCCAGGCCAAGGCGAGGGCGCCGAGGCCGATCGGCACGTTGACGGCGAACAGCCACGGCCAGGGCGCGGCTAGCAGGATCAGCGACGCCACGGTCGGACCGACTGCGAAGCCAACGCCGACAACGAAGGCGTTGAGCCCGACGCCGCGACCTAGCTGATGTGCGGGATAGATGAAGCGGATCAGCGCGATGTTCACCGCCATCAGTGCGCTCGCCCCGATTCCCTGAAGCACGCGCGCAGCGACCAGTGTCGGCAGGGACCAGGCCAGGGCGCATATGAGAGAGGCGCCGGTAAACAGCACGAGGCCAGCGACGTAGATCCGCCGCTGCCCGACTATCTCGCCGAGCGCCGCGATCGGCAGCAGCGTCGCCACGACCGCGAGTTGGTAGGCGTTCACGATCCAGACCGAGGCGCCAGGATCGACCCCGAGGTCAGCGGCGATGGTCGGCAGCGCCGTGTTGGCGATGGCGGTGTCGAGCGTGGCGAGTGCCACCCCGGTGAGCACCGCGGCCATGGCCCGGCCGCGCTGGCCCGGCGGTAGCCCATCGCGAGCTATCGCGGTTGGCTTCAGGGTTGTGACAGACATTCGGAGGGAAGGTCTCGCGTTTCGAACCGACCTCGGACTGCGCCCTCTTTCTCAGCTTGGCAATCGTGCAGCATCATCACCCATGTGCAAGGCGCCGCCTCCATCGCCGCGCCGGAATGGAGGTGTTGACCCAATGGCATGGAGCATTCCAGCCGCGGGCTCGACTGCGGTTTTGGCTTGGTGACCTGGCGGCTGGAATTCGGCGTTCGATACTCACTCGCGAAGTCTGCAACGGGTGTGAGGAGCAGAAGTTGGGTCCACGCCCAGAAGCGGACCTTCGGCTTTGCGCCCATGCTGGCCATTCGGGGAGCGTGCGCGAACCGCCAAAAACAGACATGCTGCGGTGGAAGACCACGCGGCCCCAAGGGATCATCGCTTGAAGCCCCCCATGTCGGATGCCCTGTTCTCGCCGGCCGTTGCGCGCAACGCCGCGGCGATCGTCGAAATCCTGGGGCGCGTCTTTCCACCCAGCGGCCTCGTTCTGGAGATCGCAAGCGGATCAGGCGAGCACGCCGTCCACTTCGCCCGGGCGATGCCTGCCCTCGACTGGCAGCCCAGCGATCCGGACGAGGTGGCGCGCCGCAGCATCGTCGCCCATACGCGTGCCTCTGGCCTCGCGAATCTCCGGGCCCCGCTGGCGATCGATGCAACCCGGCAGCTATGGCCGGTGGCGAAGGTCGACGCGATCGTCGCGATCAACATGATCCATATCGCGGCCTGGGACGCGACAACCGGGCTGATGGCCGGCGCGGGTGCGACGCTTCCTGTGGGGGGAATTCTCTACCTCTATGGCCCATTTCGGGAGGATGGTGCCCACACCGCGCCGAGCAACGCCGCGTTCGACGATGGCCTGCGCACGAGGAACGCGTCCTGGGGTGTCCGTGACGTCGAGGCCGTCGCGGTTGCCGCCGACACGCATGGGCTCCATCTCGCCGAGCGCGTCGCGATGCCCGCCAACAACCTCAGCCTGATCTTCCGCAAGCTGGACCGACCCTCTGCGAACGTCGGCAGGGCTTCGCGTTGACGGCGCCAGCCTCGACCAGCGCGGTCGTCATCGGCGCCTCGGGCGGGATAGGCCGTGCTCTGGTGTGCGCCCTCGCTGCCAGCGAAGCCTACGCCCCGGTCTTCGCGCTCTCCCGTTCGGAGCCGTCAACTCCCCGAGGCGTTCGCACCGTTCCGATCGACCTCGGCGATGAGGCGACGATCGCTGCGGCTGCGGCCAACGTCAGTGCGGCCGGACCTGTCGGTTTGGTCATCATCGCAACCGGCATCCTTCATCAGGACGGCGTTTCGCCCGAGAAGACATTCAAGGCGCTCGATCCCGCCGCGATGGCCGCTGTCTTTTCGGTCAACACGATCGGCCCGGCGCTCGTCGCCAAGCATTTCGTGCCGGTGCTGGCGCGCCGGGGACGCTGCGTGTTTGCGGCGTTGTCGGCGCGGGTTGGCTCCATCGACGACAACCGGTTGGGCGGCTGGTACTCCTATCGCGCGTCGAAAGCGGCGTTGAACCAGATCCTGCGGACCCTCTCGATCGAAGTGGCTCGCACTCGACCGGAGGCACTCGTCGTCGGCTTGCATCCGGGTACGGTCGCTTCCGCCTTGTCGCGGCCCTTCCGGTCAGATCCGACTAAGAATGTCGTTCAACCCGACGTGAGCGCGTCCCGTCTTCTACGCGTGCTCGATAGCCTCGGCGTGAAGGATACCGGCGGCGTCTTCGCCTGGGATGGCACGCGGATCCCGGCCTAAACGAGTGACCGAGATGCGCTCAGTGGTATCCAACTGCCGGGCCGGCAAGCGCGGCTTGCAGTATGTTGATGACGATCGCCCTCGACGGTTGAAACGAGCCCAGTCCGGTCTGTGGGCAGACGCTGTCAGCATCTTGATAGCGAACGCTGCGGCCGCGCAGATTTCGAATCTGGACGCTGCCGGTCACACAACTTGAATTTCGGGCGGGACGAGCAACTCCATTCCGAGCGCCCTCGCGAAGGCTTCCGGAAGGGCAGCGCGGACGATCTGCATGGCGGGCATTTCGGGCAGGGAGTCGGCATTCAGAGATCAATGCCGCCATGAAGACTGTTCATATTGACGGACGGATAGACACAAACGGTTCGTTTGGCCAACATGACCGTATTCGGTTGCAAAATCCGGAATGGGAGGAGCGCCGATGAAAGTGCTAGTTCTAGCCGCCGTCAGCCTGCTGCTGGCTGCGAACGACACCTCAGTGCAGACCGTCGAGCGTTTCCCGCCTCTGCAACCAGATCAGATGACGGCAGCCCAGAAGAGCGCCGCGGACGCGATCCTCTCCGGACCGCGAAAATCCCTTGACGGCCCGTTCAATGCGTGGCTGCGCTCACCCGAACTCAGCAATCGTCTACAAAAAGTCGGCGAGTACCTCCGGTTCAATACGAGCCTGCCTCGTGATCTCAACGAGTTCGCAATCCTGATCACCGGCCGGGTATGGAGTTCCGGCTATGAATGGTACGCGCATCATCCGCTGGCCATTAAGGCTGGCCTTCGCCCCTCGATCGCCGAGCACTTGAAGGCCGGCCGGCGGCCGGCCAGCATGAGTACCGACGAGGCGCTGATCTACGATTTCTCGACCCAGCTTCATCGTGACAGGCAAGTGTCCGACGCCCTGTACAAGTCGGTGGTCGCCCGGTTCGGAGAACAGGGGGCGATGGATCTCATCGCAGTCAGCGGCTACTACGACCTCGTCTGCATGACCTTGAATGTCGCCAAGGTCGAGCCGCCCGCCGACGCGAAGGAAACCTTGCCATCGCCGCCCGTTCCGGCTGACTGATCGAGTCCGATCCACGCGGCGCGGCGGGCAACGCAGAGCTTACGGCCAGATGCTGGAGGGGCAGGCCAAAGATCTCTTCGGCGGGTCCCAGGCACCCTCCCCGGATCACCCCGCGGGAGACGCGCGGACATGGGCAAACAACCCGCTGCCACCGCGCTCGATATCCTCTCGGACCGCATCGCGCGCCGCGTCCGAGTCGCCCCGGCGCAAGGCGTCGATGATGCGCCGATGGGGATGGGGCTCCCAATCAGGGACACCGTCGTCATAGAGGTGCGAGAGGATCGGGCCGCATCGCACCCATAGCAGTTCGACGATCTCATACAGGATCGGCATCCCTCCGAGCCTGCACAGCGACAAGTGGAACTCGGTGTTGAGGTTCACGGCGCGCGCGAAGTCGCGGCTCGCATGGCACTGTGAGATCTGCGCGTGGATCGCTTCGAGAGCATCAATCTCCGCGACAGGTGAAGCGATGGCCGCGGCAGCCGCCCGTCCCTCGAGGTCTGTGCGGATCGCCCGGATCTCCAGGAGCTGATCCAGGGCCAGCCTGGGCACAACGACACTGCCGCGCGCATCGAGGGCCAGCGCCTTCTCGGAGACGAGTCTGAGCAGGGCCTCGCGCATGGGTGTCGCGCTGATGCCGAACCGGGCCGACATCGGGCGGAGACGCAATCGCGTGTCTGGTCGCAGCTGCCCGCGCATCAGCGCGACGCGAAGCTCGCGATAAGCGCGCTCGCTTAGGCTCTCCTTGACGATCGGACGGACCCAGTCCGGCAAGATTTCGCCGGTTTCGGGTTCTGACGCCGAAGCGCTTGACATATTCCGCCTCATTGCGCGATGTTTGTTATAACAAATTACATACTGCGTCGACGGCTCGCACCGCGTCGCGGGCTGCCGGGCCGCGAGGCCGAGCGGTAGACAGGGGACGGAAATGCTTGCGTTGCGCAAGGCGACGGCTGCCTTCGGGGCAGACCTCGTCCACGTCGATGCACCGCCCGGCCCGGGCGCGGGCCGCGTGACCATCGCGGTTGCCGCTGCTGGCATCTGCGGCAGCGACATCCACGCCTACGAGTGGACGCCGGGCTACGGCTTCATGACCGCCTTCATGCCGGTCACCCTCGGCCATGAGTTCGCCGGTACGGTCCGGGCTGTGGGAGACAGCGTGACGGCGCTCGCGGTGGGCGACCGGGTCACGTGCTGGCCCACGGTGGCGTGCGGGGACTGCGCGGCCTGCTCCGCCGACCGGCCGCAGGATTGCCAGGGCCGGCGGGTCGTCGGCCTGCACGCCGACGGGGCCTTTGCCCAACAGGTCGTCGTTCCGGCCGCGAATTGCCGCCGTCTCCCTGACGACGTGCCTCTGACCGTCGCGGCCTTGGCCGAGCCCCTGGCGGTGGCGGTCAACGCCGTCGACGTGGCGGAGGTGGGGCCTGGCGACCGAGTGGTGGTGCTCGGGCCGGGCCCGATCGGGCTCTGCATCGCCTTCGTGGCGCAGCTCCGGGGCGCGGCCGTATTGCTCGCCGGCCTCGACGACACCGCCCGCCTCGACCTCGCCCGCCGGATCGGCATCCGCGAGACCACAGATCTCACCGGCGGCAGCCTGGAAGCCGCTGTCCGGCATGCCTTTGGCGGGGAGGCCGACCGGGTGATCGAGGCGACGGGATCAGCCCGGTCGGTGGTCGAGGGGTTGGCCGTGCTGCGTTCGGGCGGCGTGCTGGTGGTGGCCGGAATCCACTCCGGATCCCTCGACCTCGATCTGACCGGCTTCGTTCGCAGCAAGAAGCAGCTTCGTGCGGCCCACGACACCACGGCGCGTGCCTTCGACGAGGCGATCCGCCTTCTCGCCGCCCATGCCGGGACGCTCGCGGCGCTGATCACGCATCGACGCCCCCTCGCCGAAGCCGGGGCGGCGTTCGATCTCGCGCGCAGTCGGCAGGCCATGAAGGTGCTGCTTCTTCCCGAAGCCGTTGCAACGCAGGGGGAGGGGGGATGAGCACCGGGATGCGAGCGGTCATCGCCGCGGGGCCGGGCGGTCCCGAAGTCCTCCGGATCGTCGAGCGACCTCGTCCGGAGCCGGGCCAGGGCCAAGTGCTCGTGCGCGTCGAGGCGGCGGGCATCAACCGGCCGGACGTGATGCAGCGCGAGGGCCGGTACCCACCGCCGCCCGGCGCCTCCGACGTGCTCGGGCTCGAACTCGCCGGCATCGTCGAGGCCCTCGGGCCCGGTGCCGGGCGCTTTCAGCCTGGAGACCGGGTGATGGCGCTGGTGCAGAGCGGCGCCTACGCCGAATGGGCCGTCGTCGACGAGGCCGTCGCGCTTCCCGTGCCGGAAGGCCTCCTGGCGGTCGAGGCGGGCGCAATCCCCGAGACCTATTTCACCGTGTGGAGCAACGTGTTCGAGCGCGCCCGGCTGCAGGCGGGCGAGAGCCTGCTGATCCACGGCGGTTCCTCGGGCATCGGCACGACCGCGATCCTGCTCGCGAAGGCGCGCGGCGCCAAGGTCCTCGTCACCGCGGGTTCGCCGGAGAAGTGCGCGGCCTGCCTGAGGCTCGGCGCGGATACCGCGATCGATTATCGGCAGGACGATTTCGTCGCCGCAGCCAGGGCGGCCACCGGCGGAAGCGGGCCCGACGTGATCCTCGACATGGTCGGCGGCCCGTACATCGCCCGCAATCTCGACGCCGTGGCGGTCGACGGGCGCATCGCGCAGATCGCCTTCCAGCAAGGCTCGCGCGTGACGGAGATCGACTTCCAGCCGCTCCTGATGAAGCGGGTGACGCTGACGGGCTCGACGCTGCGGGCCCGTCCGGTCGCCCTGAAGGCGCGCCTCGCCGATGCCCTCGCCGAGCACGTCCTGCCGTTGCTCGCGGCGGGGCGGGCGCGGCCGCCAATCGACTCCGTGTACCCGTTCGACCGGGTCGCCGAGGCCCATGCCCGCATGGATGCGGGCCAGCATATCGGGAAGATCGTCCTGGCGATGGGCGAGACCGTGCGAGGGAGCCGCTGATGTCCGAGATGTTCGAGCGCGCCAACATGACCGGCGCCCACGCCCTCGCCGCCGCGCTCCACCGGCACGGGGTCCGCGACGTGTTCGGCCAGAGCATCCCCTCGGCCCTGTTCCTGGCCGCGCCGCATCACGGCATCCGCCAGATCGGCTACCGCACCGAGAACGCCGGCGCCGCGATGGCCGATGCGTATGCGCGGATCTCCGGCCGCGTCGCGGTGGTCGCGGCCCAGAACGGCCCCGCCGCCACCCTGCTGGTGCCCGGGCTCGCGGAAGCCCTGAAGGCCTCTATTCCGGTCGTGGCGATCGTCCAGGACGTCCACCGCCGCTTCACCGACAGGAACGCCTTCCAGGAACTCGATCACCTCGCCCTGTTCGCGGGCGTCGCCAAATGGGTGCGCCGGGTCGCGGTCGCCGAGCGCATCGACGATTACGTCGACATGGCCTTCGCCGCCGCGGCCTCCGGGCGTCCGGGGCCGGCCGTGCTGCTGGTGCCCCTCGACCTGCTCGACGAGCGCCCCGACTTCGAGGCCGCCGCGCCCCGCCGTTCGGCCAGCCTCGGCACCTACCCCCTCGACCGCACGGTCGCCGATCCGGCCCGGATCGCGCAGGCCGCCGACCTGATCGCCGGAGCGCAGCGCCCGCTGTTGATCGCGGGTGGTGGCGTTCATTCCTCGGGTGCAGGCCCCGAACTGATCGCGCTCCAGGCACTCGGACTGCCGGTTGCCACCACGGTGATGGGCAAGGGCGCCGTCGCCGAGACCGACCCGCTCTCGATCGGCGTGGTCGGTTACTTCATGGCGCCACGGGGGCGCTCGTCCCATCTGCGCACGCTCGTCACGGAGGCCGATGTCGTCCTCCTGGTCGGCAACCGCACCAACCAGAACGGCACCGATAGCTGGTCGCTCTACCCGAAGGGGGCCCGATTCATCCATCTCGACGTGGACGGGGGCGAGGTCGGCCGCAACTACGAGTCCCTGCGCCTCGTCGGCGACGCCAAGCTGACGCTCGCCGCCCTCGCCGAGGCCCTTCGGCAGCGCGATCTGTCCGGGCTCGAGGGCCGCCGCGCGGCTCTCGAAGACACGATCGTCCGTGCCCGTGAGGCCCACGCCGACGACCTGGCCCGCCTCGTCGACATGGAGGCCACACCGATCCGGCCGGAGCGGATCATGGCCGAGATCGACGCGGTGACGACGCCCGAGACAATCGTCGTCGCCGACGCGAGCTACGCCTCGATCTGGATCGCCAACTTCCTCACTGCGCGGACGTCCGGCCAGCGCTTCCTGACACCGCGCGGCATCGCGGGCCTCGGCTGGGGCCTGCCCTTCGCCCTCGGCGCCAAGGCGGCGCGCCCGGAGGCGCCTGTGATCTGCGTGACCGGTGACGGCGGTTTCGGCCATGTCTGGTCGGAGCTGGAGACGGCGCGGCGCATGCGGCTTCCGGTCATCGTCGTCGTCTTGAACAATCAGATCCTCGGCTACCAGAAACACGCGGAGCTGAGCCTGTTCGGCGACTTCACTGACGTCTGCGATTTCGAGGCGGTGGACCATGCCGCGATCGCGCGGGCCTGCGGCTGCGCCGGAACGCGCGTGGAGCGCCCCGGGGATCTCGCGCCGGCGCTGCACGCCGCGCTCGCCAGCGGCGCCGTGACGGTGATCGACGTGATCACCGACCAGCGCGCCTACCCGCCGATCACCAGCTTCGAGGGCAACGACGCGCTCGCCTACTGACGCCGCCGACCGACCCGACGAGAAGGCGCGCGAAGCGCTGGGTCGACGACTGACACGGGAGGAAACGATGAGAGTTCTGGCGCGTGCACTCGCCGCCGCCCTCGCGCTGGGCGCCGCGGCCCAGGCGACGGCCCGGGCCGCCGACGTGACGTTCGGCGCGCTCTTCCCGTTCAGCGGGCAACTCGCGCTCCTGGGCGAGGAGAGCGCACGGGGCGTCGAGATCGCCGTCGACGAGATCAACGCCGCGGGTGGCGTCCAGGGGCAGAAGGTCGTGCTCGCCCGGGGCGACGCGGTCGACAACAACCAGGCGATCGGCGAGGCGCGCCGCCTCATCTCCCTGGAGCGGGTGGTGGCGATCTTCGGTTCCTATTCGTCGGCTCGCTCGATCGCCGCGAGCCAGGTGGCCGAGCTGTCGGGCATCCCGTATTTCGAGCTCGGCGCGGTGGCCGAGGAGGTGACCGGGCGCGGGCTGCAGTATCTCTACCGCACCAACCCGACGGCCGAGGACATGGCCAAGCTCGCGGTCGAGATGATCGTCAACAAGGTCGCGGCCGGGCTCGGCAAGAAGCCCGAGGACCTGAAGATCGGCATCATCTACGAGGATTCGAGCTACGGCACCTCGGTGGCGAGCTTCCAGAAGAAATATGCCGCCCAGGCCAAGCTCAACGTCGTGACCGCACAGGGCTATCCGGCCGCGACGGTCGACATGTCCTCGCTCGTCCTGGACCTGAAGGGACGCGGCATCGACGTCCTGCTCCAGACCTCCTACCAGAACGATTCCGTCCTGTTCCTCCAGCAGGCCAACGAGGCGGGCTTCAAGCCGGGCGCCATCATCGGCGGCGGCGGCGGATACTCGATGCAGCCCACTGCCGACGCGGTCGGGCACAAGGTCATCGAGGGCGTCCTCGACACCGATTTCACCCAGTACCTCGTCAACACGCAGTACACGCCGGGCCTCGAGACCTTCGTGGCGGCCTACCGGAAGAAATACGGCGCCGCGCCGCGCTCCGGGCATTCGCTCAACAACTACGTCGGCGCCAAGCTCATCCTCCAGGCCATCGACAAGGCGAAGGGCTTCGAGCCCGACACCATCGTCAAGGCGGCACAGGGCATCGACGTGAAGGACGGCGTCACCGCGGTCGGCTACGGGTTCAAGTTCGGCAAGAACAACCAGAACGAGCGCGCCGCGATGATGGGCATGCAGTGGCAGGGCGGCAAGCTCGTCACGGTCTATCCCGAGAGCGCCGCCGTCGCGCCGATGCAGACGCGCCGATAACCGCCGTCACGGAGATCGGGGATGGACGTCTTCCTCCAGGTGCTTGCCAACGGCGTGATGCTCGGCGGCCTGTTCGCCATCGTCAGCGTCGGGCTGACTCTGATCTTCGGCATCGTGAAGGTGGTCAACTTCGCCCACGGCGAGTTCCTGATGGTCGGGATGTACCTGACCTACCTTGCCGTGACCGGGCTCGGCCTCCACCCATTCGCCGCGGTGATCCTCGTCGTCCCCGTCCTGTTCCTTCTGGGCGCCCTGACCCAGCGGTTCCTGATCCAGCCGCTGCTCGCCGCGGGCGATCATCACATCCAGATCTTCGCCACGGTCGGCCTGTCGACGGTGCTGATCAACCTCGCCCTTCTCGTCTTCGGGGCCGACATCGCCAACACGCCGCCGTCGGGCCTGCGCCAGCCGCTGCAGATCGGGCCGGTGCGGGTGCTGCTCGGGCAGGTGGTGATCCTCGGCACGGCGATCCTGCTGGTGGCGGGGCTGCAGACCTTCCTGGCGCGGACGCGCACGGGACGGGCGATCCGGGCCGTGGCCCAGAACCGCGCCGCGGCCGAGCTGATGGGCATCGACGTGAACCGGATCTACGCCCTAACCTTTGGGATCGGTGCGGCCTGCGTCGGGGTGGCCGCGGTCCTGATCGCGCCGCTCTATCCGACCTCGCCCAACAGCGGCACCTACTTCGTGCTGATCGCCTTCGTGGTCGTCGTGCTCGGCGGCCTCGGCTCGATCCGCGGCGCTTTCGTCGGGGCGATCCTGATCGGCCTGATCGACAGCGTCACCGGCTTCTATGTCGGCGCCGACATGCGCGAGGTCGCTGTCTTCGGCGTGTTCCTGGCGATCCTGATCCTGAAGCCCTCGGGCCTCTTCGGGCGACAGCTTCGGCTGTCCCACGTCTCGCCGTGAAGGGGCCGCGATGACCGATATCCCGATCCCCGCGACACCGGTCCCCGTGCGCGCCGCGCTCCCGCGCCCGGGCGCCGTGGCGCTGGCCCTCGTTCTCGCGGCGCTCGTGGCCGTCCCGGTGGCGATCGGCAATCCGTTCGTCTACCACGTCTTCATCACGATCTGCGTCTTCGCGGCGCTCTCGACCGCCTGGAACATCGTCGGCGGCTATGCCGGCCAGCTCTCCCTCGGCCACGGCATCTTCTACGGGCTCGGCGCCTATTGCGGCATGCTGCTCGTCGGCGCCGGCATCAGCCCGTGGATCGGCATGGTGGCGGGCGCCGCGCTCGCCATGCTGGTGGCGCTCGCCATCAGCTATCCATGCTTCCGGCTGCACGGGCCGTTCTTCTCGCTGGCGACGATCGCCTTCCTCGAGGTCTTCCGCGTGCTGGCCCTGCATTTCCGGGACCTGACCGGGGGCGCCACCGGGCTGATGATCCCGCTGAAGTTCGGCTGGGCGTGGATGGTGTTCCGGGATCGCTGGCCGCCCTTGGCCATCGCCTTCGGGTTGCTGCTGCTGACGCTGGCGGTCGCGTGGTGGATGCGGACCCACCGGATCGGGTTCTACCTCGTTGCGACCCGCGAGCGGGAATCGGCCGCCCGCGCCGCGGGCGTGCCGACGGTGGGCATGCGGCTCGTGGCCGTGGCGGTGTCGGGGGCGCTGACCGCGATGGTCGGCACCTTCCACGCCATGTATCTGACCTTCATCGAGCCGGCGGCGGTGTTCTCGCTCACCCTGTCGATCCAGATCGCGATGTTCGCTCTGATCGGCGGGCTGGGCACGGTGTTCGGACCGCTGCTCGGCGCGCTCCTCCTCGTGCCGATCACCGAGCTCGCCCGAGGCTGGATCGGCGCGAAGGCGCTCGGGCTCCATGGGCTCGTCTACGGCCTCGTACTGGTGCTCGTCGTCCTGTTCCTGCCCAACGGCCTGATGGGGCTCGTCGCGCGCTTCAAACGGACGAAAACCGGCGTCCGCGGGGTACAAGCCGGTGCGGTCGCCGCCGCGCCGCGGGCGGCGGAGCGGCGGCCGGTCGGCGATGCCGTCATCCAGGTCGAGGGTCTGCAGAAGCGCTTCGGCGGCCTGCACGTGACCAACGATGTCGGCTTCACGCTCCGCGAGGGCGAGATTCTCGGCCTGATCGGTCCGAACGGGGCCGGCAAGACCACGGTCTTCAATATGATCTCGGGCTTCCTGAAGCCCGATGCCGGAACGGTGAGCGTCCGCGCGCCGGATGGGACCTGGCACAGACCGGGCCGACCGGCGGACTTCGCCGCCCTCGGCGTCGGCCGGACCTTTCAGATCGTGCAGCCCTTCGCGGCCATGACGGTCGAGGAGAACATCATGGTCGGCGCCTTCTACCGCCACCGCGACGTGCGCGAGGCGCGGGAGGTCGCGCGCGAGACCGCCGAGCGGATGGGGCTCGCGCCCTGGCTCCAAAGTGAGGCCCGCGGCCTCACCATCGGCGGCCTCAAGCGGCTCGAGGTCGCCCGCGTGATGGCGATGCGCCCGCGCGTGCTGCTCCTCGACGAGGTGATGGCCGGCATCAACCAGACCGATGTGCGCCGCGCCATCGACCTGATGCTGTCGATCCGCGATTCCGGCGTCAGCATCGTCGCCATCGAACACGTCATGCAGGCGGTGATGGCGCTCTCCGACCGGGTGATCGTCCTGAGTTCCGGGCAGATCATCGCCCAGGGCAGCCCGCAGGACGTCGTAAGGGATCCCGCCGTGATCGAGGCGTATCTCGGCAAGGAGTTCGTCCATGCTCACGCTTGAGTGCGTGGATGCCGGCTACGGCGCGACCAGCATCCTGCACGCCGTGTCGCTGGACGTGCGCGCCGGCGAGGTGGTGACCATCGTCGGCGCCAACGGCGCCGGCAAGACGACAACGCTGCGGACCATCGCCGGCCTGGTGAGGCCGACCCGCGGACGGATCCTGTTCGAGGACGAGGACGTCACACGGCTCTCGGGCCACGAGATGGTGGAGCGGGGCGTCACCCTGATCCCGGAGGGGCGTCAGCTCTTCCCCGAGATGACGGTGCGGGAGAACCTGCTGATGGGCGCCTACCGCCGCGCGGCGCGGGGGCGGCAGGCGGAGACGCTGGCGGAGGTGCTCGACCTGTTCCCGCGGGTGCGCGAGCGCCTCGACCAGAATGCCGGCTCCCTGTCGGGCGGCGAGCAGCAGATGGTGGCCATCGCCCGCGGGATGATGGCGCGCCCCAAGCTCCTGATGTTCGACGAGCCCTCGCTCGGCCTCGCGCCGATCGTGGTGGCGCAGGTCTTCGCGGTCGTCGACCGGATCGTGAAGACCGGCGCCACCGTGCTGATCGTCGAGCAGAACGTGTTCCACACGCTCCAGGTCGCCGATCGGGGCTACGTGCTGGAGAACGGCGAGATCGTGCTCGCCGACGTATCCGCGGCCCTGCTCGACAACGATCACGTGCGTCGCGCCTATCTGGGGATCTGAGATGACCGAGCGGGAGACGAACCCGAACGCGATCGCGCGGCGACCGAGCCATGCCGACCGGCGCGTCCTCGTCACGGGAGCCGGGCGCGGGATAGGCCGCGCGATCGCGGAGGGCTTCGGTGCGCGTGGTGCCCGGGTCGGCGTCGCCGACGTGAGCCCGGACGATGTGGTGGCGACGGTCGCGGCCATCGAGATTGCGGGCGGGCGCGCCCTGCCGATGCAACTCGATGTCGCCGATTATCCGGCGGTCGAGGCGGCTCTGTCCGAGGCCGCCGCCGCGCTGGACGGCGCGTTCGACACGGTGGTCAACAATGCCGGCATCTCGCCCAAGCACGACGGAGCGGCCCACCGCGTCTGGAAGATGGATCCGGCGGAATGGAACCGCGTCGTGGCGGTGAATCTGACGGGGGCGTTCAACACCGTCCGGGCGCTGACGCCGGCGATGTGTGCGGCCGGGCGCGGCTGGATCGTCAACCTGTCCTCGGTGGCGGGCAAGACCTACTCGCCGATCGTCGCCTGCCATTACGCGGCCTCGAAGGCGGGGCTGATCGGCCTCACCAAGCACCTCGCGGCCGAACTCGGCCCGTTCGGCATCCGCGTCAACGCGATCGCGCCGGGCCGGATCGAGACCCCGATGGTCCGGGCGGTGGGCCGCGCGGTCAACGACGAACAGGCTCGCCTGACGCCGATGGGCCGCCTCGGTATCCCTGAGGAGGTCGCGGACCTCGCCCTCTACCTGACCTCTGCGGAAGCCAGCTTCGTCACCGGCCAGACCGTCGACGTGGCCGGCGGCCTGTACATGACGTGAGCCGAGACAGGTCGAGGCAGGGCATGGAAGGGAGGGTGGCCATGGACGGGGCGATCACCGCGGCCGGGATCACCGGACGGACCCGGGTCTACGGGATCGTGGCGGACCCGATCTACCACGTGAAGGCGCCCGAGGTGATGGGTGCTCTCTTCGCCCGTCACGGGGTGGACGGCATCCTCGTCCCGCTCCACGTGACCGCGGACGGCTTGGCCGGAGTGATCGAGGGACTCCAGCATCTGCGCAATTTCGGCGGCTTCATCGCCACGGTGCCGCACAAGACGGCGATGACCGGCTTGTGCGACGCGCTCACCCGCGAGGCCGAGCAGATCGGGGCCGTGAACTGCGTCCGGCGCGAGGCGGACGGGCGCATGGTCGGCACGATGCTGGACGGCATCGGCTTCGTCGAGGCCCTGCGTGCTTCGGGCGTGGAGCCCCGTGGCCGGAGCGCGGCGCTCGCAGGGGCCGGCGGCGCGGCGAGCGCCATCGCCTTCGCGCTCGCGGAGGCGGGCGTCGCGCGCCTGACGATCCTGAACCGCACCGCCGACCGCGCGCAGGCGCTGGCGGAACGCCTGCGCGCCGCTTACCCCACCCTCGCCGTCGCGGCCGAGGGAGGCCAGGCGGACCATGACCTTCTCGTCAACGGCACATCGCTCGGGATGCGTCCGCAGGACGCCACCCCCTTCGATCTGACCGCCCTCCATGCCGGCCAGTTCGTCGCCGAGGCGATCATGGCGCCCGAGACGACGCCGCTGCTCGCCGCGGCGCAGGCTGCGGGCTGCCGCATCCAGAAGGGCCTGCCGATGCTGGAGCGCCAGATCGCCCTGATGGCCCGCCACATGGGCGCATTGTGAGGCTGGATCGTTGGGACGGATCGATATCGACGCCGCTGCGGCGGGTGACTTCGACTACGTGATCGTGGGCGGCGGCACGGCGGGCTGCGTGCTGGCCAACCGGCTGAGCGAATCCGGGACACACCGGGTGCTGCTCCTGGAGGCGGGGGGACGCGCGCGCAGCCCCTGGGTCTCGATCCCCGCCGGATTCAGCCGCATGCTCCAGCACCCGTCCTACAACTGGCGGTTCCAAACCGAACCGGAGGAGGCGACCGGAGGCCGGGTGATCGCGGTTCCGCGGGGCCGGGGCCTCGGCGGCTCGACGCTGATCAACGGCATGATCTACGTGCGCGGGCAGCCGCAGGATTACGATGCCTGGGCGCAGGCCGGGTGCCGCGGCTGGGGCTTCGCGGACGTGCTGCCCTACTTCCGCAGACTCGAGGATTATGACGGGCCGCCGGATCCGTTGCGCGCCCGCGGCGGACCGCTGCCCCTCACCGAAGTCGCCGAGCGGCCGGCGATCGCGGAAGCCCTCATCGCCGCCGCGCAGGCGGCCGGATATCCGCGCAATCCCGACTACAACGCGGAGAGACAGGACGGCTTCGGCTATTACCAGGTCAATCAGCGGCGCGGGCGGCGGATCAGCGCCGCCGACGCCTACCTGAGGCCTGCGCTGGGACGCGCGAACCTCGCCGTCGTGACGGACGCGCACGTCCTGCGGCTGACATTCGATCAGGATCGGGCGAGCGGCGTCGCCGCGCTGGTTGGCGGGCGCGAGCGGCTCTTCCGTTGCCGCGGGGAGGTGATCCTTGCCGCCGGGGCCGCCCAGACCCCGCAGATCCTGGAATTGTCCGGCCTCGGTGATCCGGCGATCCTCGCCGGGCTCGGCGTGACGGTGCGGCGCGCGCTCCCGGGCGTCGGCGCCAACTACATGGACCATTACTGCACGCGCATGAACTGGCGCGTGCGCCTGCCAGTGACGCTGAACGAGCAGACCCGCGGCCTCCGCCTCGGCCTCGCGGCGGCGCGCTACCTCGCCACCCGGCGAGGGATCCTCTCGCTCGGGACCGGCCTCGCCCACGGCTTCGTGCGTACGCGACCGGGGCTCGACGGGCCCGACGTGCAGTACTTCTTCATGCACGCGAGCTACGCCAATGCCGCCGAGCGCAAGCTCGATCGCCTGCCCGGCATGACGATCGGCGTCACGCAACTGCGGCCGGAGTCGCGCGGCACGATCCACGCCGCCTCGCCTGACCCGCTAATGCCCCCGGCGATCCGCCCGAACTTCCTCGCCACGGAGGAGGACCGCCGTGCGATGGTCGATGGGATGAAGATCGCCCGGTCCATCGTCGCGCAGGGGCCGATGGACCAGTTCCGCGGCGCCGAACTCAACCCGGGCCCGGACTGCCGGACGGATGCGGACTGGCTCGACTTCGCCCGCCGCGACGGTCAGACGATCTACCACATCTGCGGCACCTGCCGCATGGGTGGCGATCCCGAGTCGGTCACGGATCCGCAGCTGCGCGTACGCGGGGTGACAGGGCTTCGCGTGGCCGACGCCTCGGTCATGCCGCGCATCGTCTCCGGGAACACGCAGGCGGCGGTGTTCATGATCGCCGAGAAGGCTTCCAACCTGATCCGCGCCGATGCCTGATGCATGCCGTTCACCGATAACCCTCCAGGAGCAGCGGCGCGGTGCGGGTCGTACCGGCCCTGCTCAGGCACAAGGCGGCCCACAGCATCGGCCGTGTGGGGCACGAAGGTCCACGTCGGACTCGACGGCACCGCGGCGTTTTGAGTTTGATCTCGTCTATAGTCTATAGCGTTCACTGCAATGCGTCCGAGGTCGGAAGCGTTCGGAAGTCACGACGATAAAGGATCGGCGTCATGCTCTACATGGTCCACATGCAGGTCAACATCCCGGAAACTTTGCCCAAAGTGGAGGCGGATCGCCTGAAAGCCCAGGAAAAGGCCTATGCGCAAAAGCTGCAGCATGAAGGCACGTGGCGGCACCTTTGGCGCATCGCTGGGCAATATGCCAACTACAGCGTGTTCGACGCTGCCGGCAACGACGAGCTTCACGACATCCTGAGTTTGCTGCCACTCTATCCGTACATGTCGATCAGCGTCACGCCGCTGGCGCAGCATCCTTCAGCCATCGCAGCCAACTGACGGATCAACGCCCATGCCGTATATGATCGAAACGTTCGACAAGCCCGGAAGCCTCGACCTTCGCAAGGCCAATCGTGCGGAGCATCTCGTCTACCTCGACCGGATCAAGGACAGGCTCCTGGCCTGTGGCGCGAAGCTGAACGACGACGGGAGCGATGCCGGCGGCGGCCTGTACGTTGTCGATGTCGACACCCGCGCGGAAGCCGAGGCACTCATCCAGGCGGACCCGTTTCACAAGGTGGGCTTGTTCGACCGTGTCGAGATCAAGCGCTGGCGCAAGGCCTACCTCGACGGCCGAAGCTATCTTTGAACGGCAGAACGAATGTCTTCTGCCGTAAGCGGTCGCTGACCAGCGTCGCCTGGTTGCGCTGCCCGATCTCTTCAAAGTCGGGAGGTCGCATCGAGAGCAATATAATACGGGAGGATATAATGATCAGTCGTTCCTTGACAGCGGCCGTTGCGTTCGGCGCCGCCACCCTCACCGTCGTACCGGCATCCGCCCAATATGCCGATGGCGGCATCAAGATCGGCATTCTGACCGACATGTCCGGCGGTTATTCGGATCTCGCCGGCCGGGGATCCGTGACAGCTGCGCAACTCGCGGTGGAGGATTTTGGCCGGCCGATCGATGGCCGAAAGGTCGAGCTGATCTTCGCAGACCATCAAAACAAGGCGGACATCGCTTCTTCGATCGCGCGCCGTTGGTTCGATACAGAGGGCGTCGACGCGATCTTCGATACGAATTCCTCCGTTGCCGGTCTGGCCGTGCGCGAGGTCGCGCGCAGCAAGGGGAAGATCGACATCAACTCCGGTGCCGGCTCCATGGCACTGACCAACGCCGCCTGTTCGCCGACTGGTGCCCACTGGACCTGGGACACGTACTCCCTCGCCGCTGGAACGGCTTCGGCTCTGGCGGACGATCCGAAGAATACATGGTTCTTCATCACGGCCGACTACACCTTCGGGCACGACCTAGAGTCGCAGGTCACCCGCGTCGTCAAGGCCAAGGGCGGCACGGTGCTCGGATCGGTCAAGCACCCGTTCCCCAACCCCGACTTCTCGTCCTACCTGCTGCAGGCGCAGGCCTCGGGGGCGAAGATCATCGGCATGGCCAATGCCGGCGCCGATACGATCAACACGATCAAGCAGGCGAGCGAGTTCGGGATCCTGCAGGGCGGGCAGAGGCTGGGCGGTCTCAATATCTTCCTAACTGATATCTATTCCGTTGGACTGCCGGCCGCTCAAGGCATGATCCTGACGACGGGTTTCTACTGGGACATGGATGAGCAGACGCGCGCCTTCGCCCGGCGCTTCGGCGAGCGGATGGGCGGCCGGATGCCGACCATGGTGCAAGCCGGCGATTATTCGGCCGTGCTCCACTTCCTCAAGGCGGCCGAGGCCGCCGGGACCGATGACGGCCTGCGGGTCATGGCCAAGATGCGCGAACTGCCGATCCAGGACTTCTTCGCGCGGAACGCCAAGCTGCGCCCGGACGGACGCATGGTGCACGACATGTACCTCGCCCAAGTGAAAGCACCGTCAGAGTCGGCGGGGCCTTGGGATTTCTACAAGATCCTGAAGACCATTCCCGGCGAGCAGGCATTCCGGCCGCTCTCCGAAAGCACGTGCAAGTTGGTGAAGGGGTGATACGCACCTTCGTGCGGATATGAGCTGAACTGCAACAAGGAGGGTCGGTTTCTTCGGTTCTGACGCCCGAAGCCGTCCGTCTGCTTTCGGCCAAACCCAGTCGTCTGCTTCGCGCTAAGCTCTTTAGCCTCGACGGCGCCAGGGATTTGTTGGCGGCGGAAGCTTCAAACAGATGGAATGTCTGAGTTACGGCACATCGCTGGCCACTCAAGCTGAGGCGCGGTTGATCCGACTGAAAATACGCCGCGTGCTACGATGTCGGCCTAATTGCCCCCGCAGCCCATTTCTCGAATTTTCCGAGCACCCCCCATGCTGTAAGCCCTATAAAAATCGGCATTGTGTAAGGGCTGAGTCCGAAAGCCGGTGTGAGCTGTGCCAGAACTTGACCCAAACCTGTGCTAAGTGGAACCTGTGAGAGTATTTGCGTCACAACAGCGCCTGTGATGCCGATTGCCGACTTCTTGCCAGATAGCAGCTGTCCGATCGTCTCTCCGAGCGCGCCATTGACCTGTCCGAGTGCCGCGCCGTCAGGGCCCGCTGAAGCCAAGCCTGGGGTCGCCCGCGCGGTCGCAAATTGCGCCCCGTCGATCTGCCGACGCAAGGCTTGAAGGAGGTCGTCGAGCCGTGCTGCGACATCAATGGGCGGCGTGGCGGGCGCGACATTCGCTGACGAGATCACCATCGGATGCATCGAGACGGGTTGCGTCGTAGCAGCCGCTTTCATAGCGACGTGGCGCTCCAAGTCATCGATACGTGTCAGCACTGCATTGCCCGGCCCCGCCGGATGCAGCGCTTCTTGGATAGCGGCAATCGTGTGCGCATCTGAGAGGCCAGTATCGTCCAAGCCGCACCGCGCTTGAAATTTCGAAACGGCTGTCATGGTCCGCGGTCCGTTCCGGCCATCCTCGACGAGGCTCGGCACCGCACCGAGGCGATTGAGAGATTGCTGAACCCATAGCGTGCTGTCAGCGAGCTCGTCGTCGGGCTCACGTAACACATCGACCTTTATGGATCGCGGCGCCATGAGTTCAATAGATGCGTCGATGTCGATTAAGCTTTTCAAGATCACGGCGGTACCGATTTGTGTGTCGATCGCGTTCGGGTCGAACACGTGGTCACGCACAAACTTTCCACCGCGCGCGCTTGGTGGCCCATAGGCTGTCGATCCGCCCCAAAGATAAGGCGAATTTACCTCCTTGCCGTGGTAGCCGTAGCCGTTGAAGCCTTCGAGCCGATAGAGTGCTCGCGGAGTGCTCCAGTCGCTAACCCCAACCAAGCCCTCAAGACGCAGCGCGTCGATCGCCCCTTCAGCAAATGCCTGTGGTCCGGTGAAGGGGCCGCGCCCCTTTGGGACAATAGTGGTCCGTCGTTCAAGCGGCTGTCCATTACCGAGATAAGTATCAAAGTTAAAAGACGATTCTCGATAGTGGCAGAGCCCAATGAACCACCAGGGCACGCCCGTGCGCGACTCGATTTCCTGGTACCGTGACTTGCCACTAGCGAGTTGCTGCGCCAGTTTGCGCACTAATGCAAATTTCTCCGGCCGGATCTGAAGCGACGCCCAAATTTGCTCGTAATCGTCCTGAAAATCCTTGAGGGATGGCATGTTGATGCTCCGAGATTTGAGTTGACAAAGCTTTAACAGGGGTGATTAATTCGGCGGCTGCGGAATAGTAAAAATTTGGATGCAGCAGGTAGCGGGATGTAATAGTATTTATCTACTAATTTGGCTGTAAACGTGAGGGTTTACATGCACGTTGAGTTCCGGGCAGAAGAATGTTCAGCCAGAATTTGACCAAGTGAACCAAGCAACGTGACCGTCGGAACTCCGCTCGAAGGCTGCCTCGCCTCGTTCCGTCGGCGTGCTCGTGATCTAGGCGGTGTTTTATTCGTGCGGCCGGCTAAGCGAGCTTGGAGGTTTCTATCGACCTTCCATCATAGGAAATCCTGAACGCGGTCGGGAATGGCGTCCCCTCGTCCTCGACGGCGCCGTCGGCCCGCACGTCGTCTCGAAGGAGGATGCGACGAACGATTTCAGGAA
This sequence comes from Methylobacterium sp. J-072, assembly GCF_022829425.1. Taxonomy (NCBI): domain Bacteria; kingdom Pseudomonadati; phylum Pseudomonadota; class Alphaproteobacteria; order Hyphomicrobiales; family Methylobacteriaceae; genus Methylobacterium; species Methylobacterium sp. J-072. Next base: position 41,283 of record NZ_JAKSYK010000034.1, read on the forward strand.
TCATTGCGCCAGCTACATAGCGGCCAAGGCATTCGTGATGACCCCTGCCGAAATGCAGGTAGGTTTGATCCGGGCGTGTGGGATCAAAGCGTTCCGGTTCGGGCACTCCATTCGGGTCGAACATTGCCGATAGGCTGAGGGGCAAGACGATCTTACCCTTCGCGATACCGGTCTCGTTAGCGCTGCCCCGACCGAGCACATGGTCGGTTTCCGCCTGGCGGAACATGAAGGCGACGATCGGCGCGAAGCGCAGCGCCTCCCATACGTAGCCGTCGAAGGCGGCAGGACCGGACCGGGCGGCCGTGCGCGCAGCCTCGTGGATCGCCGGCCGGCTCAGGAGTTCGGCGAGAGCGTTCACCACGGCCTCCGACGTCGTCTCGATGGCCCCGATGAGCAACCCACCGACATTGATGACGACGCGGTCCATACCGAAGCCGGTTGCCACCGGCAGATGCAACCGGAGCAGCCGAGTGAGAACATCGTCGGGCAGATCGGTGCCGGATTCGATGGCCGCGAGGCGCGCCGGGATGATCGATGCGAACGCCGCCCGCATTTCCCCACGTGCCAGATCCGCCGCTGCGTGAATCGCGTCTGCATCGGCTCGCTCGTCGAAGGGCAGGTTATTGAACTGGTCGAACTGGTTGGCGTATGACCAGCGCAGAAGGTCGGCATCGGATGCCGCGAACCCGAAAAAGCGCTGTACGATTCGCAAGGGCACCAAACGCGAGATCGACGCGACGACGTCGATGGTTCCGCCGCCTTCTTCTAGGGCTGTGTCGGTGATGTTGCCCGCCAAATCCCGGATAGCCGGGAGGTCGCGCCAGGACAGCACGGCGCGCATGACCGCCTTATCCCGGTAATTCACCTCCGTGCCGTCGAGCGCCAGCATGAACTCGCCCATCTTGGGCTTGTAGAGCGCGACGGAGAAGACCTGCGGCAAGGACAGGATTTCTTCGACCTCGGCGCGGCCGGCGACCAAGACAACCGCACCGCAATCCAGGGCGGTCCGTCGCGCACGCAACTGCGCGAAGAAGGGTTTCGGCGCGCGGGCGATCCATTCCCGGGCGAACTGCCAGCGCTTCGACACCGGCAGGGCCTCTAAGAATTCGAGGCAGGGTGTCTTGGGAGCGACGGTGCGCATGCGCGCCCTCCAGTTTACTTCGCGGTGAAACTCGAAGGTTCCGTCCCGATGCTCGGTGCGTCAGTTGAGGGAGACGTCCAATCCCTCACGCAGAAGCGCGACGAGTTCGCCCTGCCTATGCGTTTCAGTTTTGGCGAACAGAGCGCGCAATTGTGTGCGGGCGGTCGAGATCGCGATGCCACGGTCCTGGGCATGTGCGTTGAGGGACCGTCCCGAAGCCACTGCGTTGGCGAGAATCGACTCGGCGACAGTCAGCCCGAACAGTTTCTGCAACCGTGCAGCGTTACTTTCCTGGACCTTCTGTGTTCCGGTCCGGATCACGATCGCCAGTTCAGCCTTCACCCTTGACCCGGTACTCGCTGGCCGCTTCGACAGCGGGTGCAACGACACGCGATATAGGACGCCGCTTTCACCGCAGGTCACGGCGATGTGGTCTGCATGTGTGATTGCGACGTCACCGCTTGCAGCCGAGAGCGCCTCGCTGGCGGCGCGCGCTATTCGCCGTCCGGTTTGGCTATCCTTGAAGACGAGGCTGCCCTTAGCGAAAGACACGCCGGTGCGGGACTGTGCAAGCGCTTCGGCGGCGCGGTTGACGTGCGCCACGTGCAGGCGAGAGTCTGTGAGGATCACAGCGGCATCCAGCAGATCCAGGGCGGAAGCGAGATCGGACGTTCGCTCTGACGCCTGCCGCATCAGCGCGTACAACTCGAAGGCCCGGCGCAGATGCGGGACAAGCATTGCCAGGCGCCGCGCCTCGTCAGACCGGAAGGGTCCAGCCGCCTCGCCGCGCATGGCCGCGAGCGTGGCCATGACATCAGCTTCCTTGGCAAAGTAGGTGACGAGGCTGTGCTCGATCTCGAAGGGCTGCACGACTTCCTTGAACAGGGCGGTCTCCCGGAACCGCGCGGCATCGATCCCTTCCTCGGCTCGGATGACCTTGCCCTGGTTCGACAGGATGTAGGGGAGGCGCGGATCCTCGGTGGCATGCCGGTAGAGGAACTCGCGGTACCGCGACCGTTCGAAGCCGGACACCGCCCACATCGGCTTGCGGTTCCCCTCGAGGCTGAACACAGCAAGCTGACCGACACGCCCGCCGACGAACCCCGTCAGATCCTCTAGGAGAGCCGACCATTCTTCCGGTTGGCCGACACGGTCGTAGATTGACCCTACCAGATGCGAATACGCCTCGAGATCCTGCATGGCCACGCTCCACGATGAGTGCGGAATTCTGAGTGTCGTTAGATCTCCAACCTTCCGGTCAGATCCGATGAGCGCCGAAACCATTTATTCTATTGCGAGTGCAGTCGGACGACAATTCAATACTTCCACGATAGAAATCTACGCCGCATACCGCGCGCAATCAGAGGGTTCGCAAATACTCCAGGAGCTGCCGGCGCTGCACGTCGTCAAGTTGCCCCGTCCCGTAAGCAGGCCCTTCGTGGCCGGTATTGGCATTGCCCGGCAGCGCGGTGTCGAACAAGAATGGGCCAGTGTCGGACCTGAAGCCGATGCGGGCCTCATCCAGTTCGCGGCTGCCAACACGGAACGTCTTAGATCGTCGGGTTGAAGGGAGCAGAAGTTCGTGCAAATTCGGCACTGACCCATTATGCAAATACGGACCCGTCGCCCAAATACCATTGAGAGGACGTGCTTTATAAACCAGAAGATCGCGGTCTCTCCGCGCGTTGATGTATTCGGCAGCGAGACTCTTGCCGCCGGACGTCGAGAGATCGTTGAGCATTTCGTTGCGGGACGCGAGCGCGGCTGCACCTCGCTTGAGCAACCGGTCGAGGATAATGGTCTGGTCCGCCCCTATTCCCGACAGGTCCAGTCCGCGGTCAATCGGCGCCAGGATCGCGCCGGCGACGATCGCGGCCACGAGTTCGAGGCTGCTCGTCTCGGCGGCTAACGGGGGCGTCGTTGCCAGAAACGGCATTCGGACACCTTCCAGGATTCCGGTTCGCGCGCGCCGGGCCACAGCATTCGTTGCCATCTTCGGGTCAGTCCCGATCTCCGCCAGCGGCGTCAGGGTCACCTTCAGATTGCGGATCGCGTCAGTCGGGGCGATCGCGTGGCAGGACACGCAATACCTGTCGTAGTGAACCTTTCCTGCTGCAGCGTCCTGGTTCTGCGCCTCCGTGCGCGGCGCGATCCGGTCTGGCCAAGCCGGAGCTGTGAGGGCGCCCAATTGGTTCTCGATCCGCAGAAGGTTGACCCGGTCCACGGAGGTCTCGAACCAGAGCGGCGGCAGGGTCGGCTCACGGATGTCGACATGTGCGAACACCCCCAGCACCTCGCCGACATTCCTGCCCAGTCGCTCGACGGCGAGCCCGTTCGGGGCCGAGCCGTTCCACTGCACCCGGTCATGCCAAGACGTATCCCACAGGAAGGGGTAACTGACGGGTGCATCGGGTTGGGCGATGTTGTGCGGGTCGTGCAAATCGATGCCCGTCGCCCGATTGAAGATCATCCCGAAGGCATCCAGGCGTGCTGGTCCCCAAGGCACCGCGGTTCGGCTCGACTCGACGTAACGGGAGAAGTCCTCGGCAAACCGGGCCAGGCTCATACGTAGTCGGCGGCGGTCGGCCTCGGATGGACCTGCTTCCGGCGCCGACAGTTCCGGCGGGATTACGCGACGGGCGAAGCGTTCAAAACGCGCCGTATCGTCGGTTGTCAGGGCGACGGCTCGGCTGAGTTCCTCAATGAATGCGAACATGTCTGCATTTGCTGGGCCGCCATCGACCAAGATCGATTGCCCGCGCAATTCGACCACGTTCACGTGGCAGGCGGCGCAGGTCATGCCGATCCATTCGCCGCGATCGTCCACATCCTTCACGAAGCCGATGGGAAGCCCGCTGCGGATCGATCCGCGCTCCCCGTCATACGGGTTCGGCAGGTATCCGAAGCGGGTGAGCCCATCCTCGACGAAGAGCCTGTCGCCGTCCGGACGCTCCAGCGACATGAACCATGCATAGGGCATGATCTGCGAACCCTGGCTCGCACCGTAGAACCACGCTCGCTCCTGCGGATTCCAGGATTGCTGAAGAAACCGCGGACTCCCCTCCGGCTCTTGGGCCGCAGCCCGCAACCCGGCCTGCGTCGGGACCAGGATCATCGCCGTGAGCGCGACCACATGTGCGGCCTTGGAGCGGGTCACGATCGCACCTGGGACATGGTGGGCACCCTGTCTTCGCGAAACGTCTCACCAAATCTAATAAGCACCGATCCAGGCAGGCGCGTCCCTCAAATGGATGATGTTCGAATACAGATTTTCGGTGAAATTCCGGTGACCGGCAATGCTCGCCATCACCGGTGTGGCAATCACTCAAAGACGCAATTCTACCGCGACCAGCCCCACTTCAAGCATATGCTAAGCGGTGTCATATATCCGACCTATGCTATAATTGTGAATTTTATCTTTCAATATTTGCTATTATATCTTCGATATATTGCCATTTTACTTGATTATTTACTATGTCGATTGGAGCGAGGACACCTTTGTCCTGCGTCGGCTGAACTGCGAAGTCGGGCACCGCGCAGGCGGTGGGAGGAGCGATGAGCACAAGTATCGCAGAAACTCAGGCGGACGCCCCTCCACATCATCTGCCCGCGGTGACGACGGGCGGCGACGCGTGGTACCTGGAAACGAAGCAGGTGCTCCAAGAGGAAATGGACCATTTCTGCGGGCCGCCGCAGCCCGGCGATCAAACGCCCTGGCAGGCGCGGGCCGACCAAGCCCGGCTCGCCGGCCTGTGTCTGTCCGGCGGCGGTATCCGCAGCGCCACCTTCTGCCTCGGCGCCTTGCAGGCCTTGGCCAACCGGCGGATGCTCGGCGAATTCCACTACCTATCGACGGTATCGGGGGGCGGCTTCGCAGGCGGCTGGTTGCAGACGTTCATTCGTCAGTGCGGCGGCATAGCCGAGGCTGAACGCCAGCTCGGCGACTCGGGCAACGAGATCTTCGCCAAGCTGCGGCGATACACGAACTACCTGACCCCGGAAGTCGGGATTCTGTCGAGGGACACCTGGGCAGGCATCGTTCTCTACGTAAGAAACACCATTCTCAATTGGCTGCTCATCTTTCCACTATTGTTGTTCGTTCCCCTCGGATTGCTTGCCTACAGGACGGCACTCGAGGCTGCGAGCCGAAGTACGCTGTGGCTTCCCTTGGTGCTCGGCAGCGCGGCGCTGTTCGTTGCGACGTTCAGCGCCTGCACTCTTTTGCCGAGTCATCGGCCGCGGAAGGGCGAACTAACGGCGTACGCCTCCCCGACGTTGATCGCGGCCGGCATCATCGCGCCGACCTGCCTCTGGGCCCTTGCTCTGCCGTTCACGCTCCGCGCGCTGTTCGAGCAAGCGCTGCCGGTATCGCCCTTGTCATTGTACCAGCTGGGCGTCGGATATTTCACCGTGCAGGTCGCAGCCTATCTCAGCGGTTTGATATGGCAAACGTCGAAGGGCCATCCGGGCCTTTGGCTGTACGAGCGGAATGTCGGCCCCTGGCTCGCCAGCAGTCTTGTCTCGGCCACGCTGATCAGTATCTGCGCCGGCTTGAGCATCGATTGGCTGGTGGGCGACGCCGCCGCCAGCTTCGATGCCGGGCGGGCTCAGGTTTCACAAATCTTGACGGTCGCGGCCCCACCCGCGCTGATCGTCATCCACCTTCTCCAGAGTGTCATCTTCATCGGGTTCCGGAAGAGCGCGGAATGCGCCGACCTCGACCGCGAATGGGTCGCGCGGATCGACGGGCAACTCCTGCTGGCCGCGGTGGGTTGGGCAGGCCTGTGCCTGTGCTGCCTGATCTTATCTGCCGTCGCCCTCGGTCGCGACGACGCACAACTTCCTGGTCTGTTCAGTGCGTTGGGCGCCCTCGCTACCGGCCCGGCCGCCGCCGTCCTGGGCAAGCAGGTCTTCGCCCGCGCGCAGTCTCTGGCCGCCAAGGGGCGGATGGACGACCTCCTGATGATGGGCCTGAGCGCGATGGCGGCGGTCTTCGGGATCAGCCTATTCGCGCTGATGGGATGGTCCCTCGGCCGCTTTCTCGGCTACGTGCACGATGGATGGGGCGACTGCCTGCTGCCGCGCTGGACGCAACTTGGCATTAACGCAAGTGTCGATTGTGGCATCAATCCCTACGGAATGATCCTGATAATGGATCTGGTGGTGGCCGCGCTCCTAGGTGGCGCCGTCTGGCTGTTCGGCCGCGTCAACGTCAACCGCTTCTCGATGCACGGCGTCTACCGCAACCGCCTGACCCGGGGCTTTCTCGGCTCGGCGCGGACACGGCGTGACGCCGATCCCTTCACCGATTTCGACGAAGCAGACAGTCCGCGCATCGCCGAACTCGGGACGGAAAAGCGGCTGTTGCCCGTCGTCAATATGACGCTCAATCTCACGGACCTCCTACACACCGAGTGGGCGGAGCGAAAAGCCGCCTCGTTCACCGCGACACCCTTCGCCTGCGGCTCAGCGATCCTAGACCGCGCGGACATGGCGCGCGACATGCCTCGGACGGGTGGTCCGCGCGGGGCGTATATCCGGACATCGGAATATGCCGGTATGGAAACCCGGGGCGACAGAGTCAGCGCCGGCAAAGGGCCCCTGCTCGGTGGGCTCCTGACGATCTCCGGTGCGGCAGTCAGCCCGAACTGGGGCTATCATTCGTCGCGCATGATCGCCTTCCTGATGACGCTCTTCAACGTTCGGCTCGGGGCCTGGCTACCCAACCCCGCGGTCGCACGCCGGGATGACCTGAAGCTCGCCAAGCCGGCCAACTCCGTGCTCGCGCTCCTGAGCGAACTCGGCGGCCGCAGCACCGATGTGCGACAGGCAATTTATCTGTCAGATGGCGGCCATTTCGATAATCTCGGCGTCTACGAGATGCTGCGGCGGCGATGTGCGCGGATCGTGGTGATCGATGCGGGTCAGGACGAGAAATGCACTTTCTTCGATCTCGGCAATGTAATCCGCAAGGCGGAGGTCGACGGATTGGCGAAAGTCCAGATGGGCGAGATGCGGATTCGTTCCCGCTCGACGATCGAGCGTGAGGGCAAACGTGCCGGTGCCATGGGCTATGCGCGAGGTACGATCACCTATCCAGGCGCCCGTGACGCGGCATCTCTAATATACATCAAGCCAAGCTTTCTCAAGGATATCCCCGCCGAGGTCCGCGCCTATGGCACCACCAGCACAGCTTTCCCGCATGAAAGTACGGCCAATCAGTGGTTTTCGGAAAGCCAGTTCGAAAGTTACCGGGCTCTGGGCTTCCATCAGATCAGTAAAATGTTCGGCTCGCAGCTCACGAATTTGTCTGAGTGGGCGACTTATCTTGACAACGAAATTACTCGCCGACCCCCCGAATAGCAGGCGGTACGGCCCGTACAATCGCATTTGGAATCCGAGCTGGAATCTCGCGTGTGATCTCAATGCTGTGCCACGTGCATAGTTCTCGATTCGCGCTCGAATTTGATGTCGATGCAGTTTGAAAGTTGCTGTTGGCGCTTACGATGGGTGTTCGAAACCCCAAGCCAATCCAAAACAGATCATAGCTGGACCGCCATATCGTTCAAATGAGCGATGCGCGTACATCAGGATACAGCAATCATACTTGTCGCCGATATGTGCCTGGAGGCTCGTATTTGGGCTGGCGGAGGGCGGACCATGATGTTTTCGATCGTAAGGTCTTTTCAGAAAAAGCGTGCAGCCGCGAGAAACTACAGAATTCTTTCGGCCATGGATGACGATATGCTGCGCGATGTCGGCCTGGATCGACGTACGCTGCAAACGTTCTGCGAGAACGGCTGCTCGCATGAGGTTCCGCAGGTGAGTTGGTCAGACTCGTCTCTGACAGGCCTCAGACCTCGACCGTTAAAGACAGCGCTCGGCTGATCTATATGCCATGACTCGCGATCGCGTGTCTGAAGCTTTTTAGCTCGGTAGGAGCACCCGACCGACCTCGACTTTGGCCGTTGGGAGAGTCTTGAGCGGGTGACGTTACGGAGCATGCGTGAGGCTAGTTTGGTGGCGTCCCTACCAAGAGGTGCTACCAAGAGACGCCGCCATGCCGCTTCCACCCACCCGCTCCGCCGCGATCATCCCGGCGTTCGCGCCGCTATTCGTCCATCACTCCTGGCACCATGCGTAGGCGCCGTCGATCGGTGCGATCCTCACCTCTGCTCGTCGTACGATGGCCAGCCTCCTGCGGGTGATGAGCCGTGCGCAGGAGCGGTGGTTCTTCAACGCCCACCGCATCTTCAACTGGGCCGCCGGGTACCCGCGCACCGGTAGCCCCATCCCGCTCGGACTGCCGTTACACCCTCGGCGCGGTGCTCGCTCGGGATCTCGCCTGCTCGAAGGGCGTCGCGCCGATGAGGATCCTCCGGCCGATCAGGGACTGATTGAACCCCGGAACGCCTGCTTGATGCTGCCCCGGCATTTGTACGGATCGCCCAATGGGTGCTCGCCTCGGGTCTCCATCCTGACGTCAAGAACGTCCGCTCTCGAGCAGGCTCAAGCGAGTGAGGAGCGACCGGGACACGTCGGTAGGGCCTGTCCGCTTTTCCGGCCGACCTTCTCCAAAGCCGACATGCCGCTTCCGGCCAGATCCCGCCGTTGCAGATAGCCTGTATGAAGGTCCGTGATGGGTGGTTTGCAGCTGGTCCGGTACGGGGCAGCGATGCATGGAAGCAGACATCGTTGCCGGGTCTGCTCACGACACACTGCAGAAGCCGGGAACGTCCCCTTGCGGGTCCTTCGGCGAGGCAGTGACCTACGGTCGGAAGGGGTGGATTTGCGGTGGTCCGCTTCCGGGCAAGGGATCCTCAAAGTTTAATTCGCCGAATGGAGCGTTCTGAGCGATATCCACCTGTCCGCTCACTAAGAGCCTGTTTGAGCGCCTCTGCCGGCCGTCCCCATCTGTCTCGTGTAGCAACACAAATTCCGCCTGGCGGGGCGGGGTGGAGAGCAGATGTGGACGGACCGACATCGGACGCGTCACGAGGCGCGTCTGAAGAACAT